>VFZS01000140.1 GCA_016871095.1 Acidobacteriota bacterium | reverse complement strand
CCGGTTTGTCCTGAAAGGCGCACTTCTGCTCACTGCGTGGCGCGCTCCCCTGTCACGGCCGACCATGGACATCGATCTGGCTGCCAAGACAAGCAACGAGCTCGATCATATCCGTTCGCTCGTCCGCGGCATGTGCGTTCTGCACGCCGAACCGGACGGAATGGAGTTCGATCCGGCTTCCCTCGAGGCAACTCGGATCAAAGAGGATGCGGACTACGAGGGAGTTCGTGTCCGCTTCCAGGCCACCCTTGCGCGGGCGAGTATCCCGATGCAAATCGACATCGCCTTCGGCGATGTGATCGTGCCGCAGCCGACCTTGATTGAATATCCCAAGCTGCTGGATTTCCCGCCACCCATTCTGGCGGCCTGCCCGCGAGAGACCGTGGTGGCTGAGAAACTCGAGGCTCTCACCGTTCTGGGGCTCCTCAACAGCCGCCTGAAGGACTACTTCGACCTGTGGCTCCTGGCGCGGCTGTACGCATTTGACGGTGCCCTTCTGGTGAAGGCTATTCAGGCGACCTTTCGACATCGAAGGACCGCCGTTGAGGCACTCCCGGTCGGTCTGACGCCGGCGTTCATCGCAGATCCATCGAAACCCGCTCAATGGAGAGCGTTCCTTCGTCGGAGCAGGTTCGCGGAAGAACCAGCCGCCCTCGATGAGCTGGTCACCGCCATCCGCGCCTTCGCCTCACCGCCCCTGTCATCCGCCTCGGGGGACACGCCATTCTCCTCCACCTGGCCACCCGGCGGCCCGTGGGTGTGAGGAACCCGGGATGCAGGGTCAAGAAACACAGACTACCCGCTTCTGAGATTGCGCAAGCCGCCTAAGGCGAGAGAGCGATGGTGGTCCCTGCGTCTCGTTCCGGGAGCCAAGGTCTATGGGATTTCGACAGGGGTCGGAGAGGGCCGCTGCCTTCCGTCGAAGCAATCGCCTAGCGAGCACCCAGGATGTCGTCTACGGTGCTCTGCATGTGCCCTCGGGACTCCGTTTGGCCCAGCTCGGTGGAGCCGAATCGGCCCGTGACATTCCTTGCAGCGCACTGACGGATCCGGGAGGATCAGCGCTTCGTCCACTGGGATCACCTCCCACGTCGGCTTCCCGTCGACCCACCGGCCTACCTCACACTCGTAGGTTCCTCGCATGCCTTCCTCGGTTCGAAGAGTGATTCTGTCGCTCGATCGTCACGCCACGCTTGGGTGGACGGCGCCTCCGATCTTACCGCACCCTGATCTTGTGCGCTTCCAGCGTCGCGCCCAGGGCCTGGCGGAGGCGGGCCACGGCTTTGTTGAAGTCCAGGTGCGCCACCAGCTCGCGGCGGCGCGAGTCGGCGTACTCGTTCTGCCGGGTCAGCACCAGGAAGTTGGTGCTCTCGCCGGACTGAAACAAGCGGATCTCGCTGTCCAGCTTCTCCTTGGCCGCCCGCGCGCTGGCCTCGGCGGCGACGATGCGCTGGCGCGCCGTGTCCAGAGCCTGCAAGGCGTTGCGCACCTGCGCCTCGATGGCCTGCTCCAGCCGCGTGCGCTCCAGCGCCAGCCGGCGCTCGGTGAGCACGTTCTGCGCCAGCGCCGATTCGGCCATCCGGTTGCGCAGCGTCAGGTCCATCGAGAGGCCCACCTGGAGCGTCTGATAACGCCCGGTGAATACGTTGCCGAGCGCCGCGCCGTAACCGCCCACCAGGAACTCCGGCAACGGCCCGCCGAAACTCATCACCGGCAGCGGCGGCAGCCCGGCCCGCGCCGAGAGCTCGTTCAGCCGGACGGTGGAGGCCATGCTGACGGCGGCAAACGGATTCTCCTTGGCGGAGACCGCGCCGCCCAGCCCCGCGTTGCCGTAGCCCGCCACCAGGTTGACCTGCGGCTTGGTCTGGTCCGCGCTCAGCCGCTTCTGGATCTGGTTGGCCTCCTGCCGGGATACCACCGACCGCAGCTCGGGCCGCCGCCGGATGGCTTGAGAGACGGCCTCGCGCAGATCGCCCGCCTGCGGCGGGGCCAGGGTCCCCACATCCACCGGGATGATCTCGTCGCCCCAGAGCAGGGCCTCCCGGCTGGGCGCCAGCAGGGCCTTGAGCGCGTTCTCGACCTCGGTGACCAGCCCCAGGCTGGCGTAGCAGGTGTCGCGGCGCCGCTCCAGCTCCGCCTCGGCCGCCGCGATCTCGACTTGCGCGATCACGCCGGCGGCGGCCATGCGCTGGGTGCGGGCCAGTTGTTCCCGCGCCAGCTCGACATTGTCTTCCGACACCTTCAGCGCCTGCCGCGCCGCCACCAGGTCCCAGTAGGCCTGCTCCACCCGCGTGACCACGTCGATCAGGCGCAGCTCGAAGTCCACGTCCGCCGTTTCAGCCTGCTTGCTCCGCACGCGCAGCTCGGCCCGCTCGCGGTCCAGGGTGCGGTTGCGCAGCAGCGGCTGCGTCAGCGTGAACACCAGGCGCGAGGTAGTGAAGGGATTGAGCGACACAAAGGTGTTGGTGGTGGATTGCCGGCTGTTCTCGAAGTCCGCCCCCAGAGTGGCGCCGTTCCACGGCAGCCGCTGGCGGAGGTAGAAGTTCTGGAGCAGGAAGCGATCGGTAAGCTTGCCTCCGGCGCCCTGCAAGACCGACGTCGTCGGCGTGTTGCGTGACTCCGCCGAGGGCAACCAGCGGAGAGTAGTATCCAGGTATCCGCCCGCGCCTTTCACCGATTCGTGGGCCGCCGCCCGAGTGAGCTTCTCGATCTCCAGATCGAGGTTGCTGGCCAGGGCCATTTCCACAGCCTCGCCCAGCGACAGCTTCTTCTGGACCATGCCCACGCCCACGCGGGTCTGGGCCACGGCGGGGGCGGCGATCATCAGGCACAGCAGCAACACTGAGAAGCCGCCGGAGATGCCGTTCCAGGCCCGGCGCGGGCTCAGCCGCGCCACCGCGCTCCGGAAGGCGCTCCAGGCCCGTGCGTGCGGCAGATCGTCGAACAGGGTGTACATCACCGGCGTCACCAGCAGGGTCAGCAGCAGGCACAACGACTGTCCTCCAATAACCACCAGCGCCACCGTGCGCCGCGAGCCCGCGCCCGCGCCGCCGCCCACGGCCATGGGGAGCATGCCCGCCACCAGGGACGCCGTGGTCATCAGGATGGGCCGCAGACGGTCCTCGCAGCCGTGCAGCACCGCCTCCAGCCGCGGCAGGCCCTGCTCGAACCGCAGCCGCTTGATGCGGTCGATTTGCAGGATGGCGTTCTTCTTGACGATTCCGAATAGCATCAGGATGCCCAGCGAGGAGTAGATAATGGAGAAGTTCTCGCCCATCACCAGCAGCGTGAGCAGGGCGAAAGGCACCGCCAGCGGCAGGCTGATCAGTATGGTCACCGGGTCGATGAAACTCTCGAACTGGGAAGCCAGCACCATGTACATGAAGACGATGGAGAGCAGGAAGGCGATCACGTAGGCCAGCGAGGCGCGGCCGAACTCGCGGGTGCGCCCCAGCAGCCCGGAGCGGTACTCCGGGGGCATCCTGAGGCCGGCCACGGTTTCGTCCAGCACGGGCAGCACGTTGCTGAGGGCCTGGCCCTCGACCAGGTTGGCGGTTATCATGATCTGGCGCTGGCGGTTGACCCGGTCGATCTGGCTGGGGCCGCTGCCCGGCTCGGTCCAGATCACGTTGGCCAGGGGCACGTTGCCCAGCGCGGACGAAGGGACGTAGAGCCGCTCCAGAGCGCGCGGCGAATCGCGGAACTGCTTTTCGACGCGCAACAGCACGTCGTAGCGGTCCTCGCCCTCGCGATAGGTGGTGGCCTGCTCGTCGCCGCCCACCAGCGTGCGCAAGGCCGTGGCGACCGAGGCCACGTTCACGTTCAGATCGGCCGCCTTGTCGCGGTTGATATGCACGCGGATCTCGGGCTTGCCCGGCTCGTAGGAGCTGTCCAGGTCGCGCACGCCGGGGATCTTCGCCAGCCGCTGCTGCACGGCCGCGACGTACGTCTCCAGGCGCGCGAAGTCCGGGCCCTGGATGAAGAACATCAGGTCCTTGTTGGCCGAGCCGCTGCCGAACAGCGACGGCAACTGCACGCCGATGGTCAGATCGCGGTACTTGAGCAGGCGGTTGCGCGCCATGAGCATCAGCTCCTGCTGGCTGTGCCGCCGCTGGTTCACCGGCGTCAGCTCCACCAGAATGGAGCCGCGGTCCACCTGGCGCCGGGCATCGGAGCCCACCATGGTCAGCAGGTCTTTCACTCCCGGCAGCTCGCGCAGCTCGGCCTCGAGCTGTCGCATCACGGCGTCGCTGCCCTCCAGCGAGGAGCCTACCGGCATCCGCACCGTGACCTCGAACTCGCTGCGGTCATCCACCGGCAGGAAGTCCTTGCCGATAGCCATGAAGAGCGGCAGCGAGGACAGCGCGATCAGCACGGCCAGCGCCACCACCGCCCAGCGATGGGTCATCGACCAGCGCAGCATCCGGCGGTACGGGCCGGCCAGCAGGCGGAACAGCAGCGTCTCCTTGGTGGCGCCGCCTCCGCCCAGCTTCAGGAAACGCGAGCACAGCATGGGGGTCAGGGTGAAGCTCACCAGCAGCGACACCAGCACCGCGAAGGCCGCCGTGTAGCCGAAGCTGGACATAAAGCGTCCCACAATGCCCGTCATCATGGCCACCGGCAGGAAGATGATCACCAGGCTGAAGGTGGTGGCCATCACCGCCAGCCCGATCTCGCGCGTGCCCTGGACGGCCGCCTCCATGGGGGCCAGCTTCTTCTCCTCCGCGTTGCGGAAGATGTTCTCCAGCACCACAATGGCGTCGTCGATCACGATGCCCACCACCAGCACCAGGGCCAGCATGGTGATCTGGTTCAGGGTGAAGCCCATCCACTGCATCAGGGTGAAGGTGGCGATGATCGAGGTGGGGATGGCCAGCGCCGCGATGAGCGTCGAGCGCCAGCTCCGCATGAACAGCAGCACCACCAGCGCCGCGCAGAATCCGCCCAGGATGAGGTGCTCCTGGACCGCCTTGAACGACTCCTCGATGAACAACGACTGGTCCGCGGCGTAGCTCACGCGGAAATCGGCGGGCAGACTGGTCTTGAGCAGGTCCAGGCGCGCCTTGACGCGGTGGATCACCTCCAGCGTGTTGGTGCCGGACTGCTTGCGCACCTCCAGCAGCACGGCGGGAACGCCGTCCAGCCGGGCCAGCGAGCGCGGCTCGGCCACTCCGTCCTCCACCCGGGCGATATCGCGGATCCGCACCGGCGCGCCGCCCGCGGTGGCCACGATGATGCCGGCGAAATCGGCGGGGCGCTCGACCCGGCCCAGGGTGCGCAGGCTCACCTCGCGCGGCCCCTGATCCACGCGCCCGCCCGGCACCTCCACGTTCTGCGCCGCCAGCGCCGCGCGCACCTGGTCGATGTTCAGGCCATAGGCGTACATCCTCTCACCGTCCAGCCACACCTGAATCTGGCGCGCCCGCTCCCCGATGAAGCGCACCTGGCCGACTCCGTTGATGGACTCGATGTTCTTCTTGATCTGGTCGTCCACCAGCTTGGTGGTCTCGCGCAGCTCGCGCGGTGACGAAACGGCGATGATGATCACCGGCGCGGCGTCGGTGGAGATTTTCTCGATGACCGGCGGGTCCACGTCGCGGGGAAGCTGCCGCAGGACGCCGGCGACCTTGTCGCGCACCTCCTGCGCGGCCACGTCGGGGTTTTTCTCCAGGACAAAGGTGACGAAGACCTGGGAGATGCCCTCGGCCGAGATGGAGCGCAACTCATCGATGCCGCTGGCGGTGTTGACGGCCTCCTCGATGCGGCGGGTGACCTGGGTTTCGACCTCCTCGGGCGAAGCCCCGCGCAGGACGGTGGTAACGGTGACCGTGGGGAACTCGATCTTGGGGAACAGGTCCACACCCAGGGTGCGGTAGGAGTTCAGGCCCAGCACCACCAGCGCCAGGATGAGCATGGTGGCGAAAACCGGACGGCGGATGCAGATTTGCGCCAGTTTCTGCATGACCTACCTCCCCGCCTCGAGGCGCACCGGCGCGCCGTCGGTGAGCGCGGCCAGGCGGCTGACGGCGACCTGGTCGCCGGGGCGGATGCGGTCGCCGGGCGCCTCCACCCAGCCCTCGATTTCGGCGCCGGGCGTGATCTTGTGCTCGACGGCGCGGCCGTCGCGGATTACGAAGACTTTGTTCAGACCGGCCACCTGATACAAGGCGGCCTTGGGCACCACCACCGCGCTGGCGGCGCGCGAGAGAGCCAGTTCGACCTGCACGAACATGCCGGGCCGCAGGCGCGGCTGGCTCCGTGTGAGCCGGGCCTCGGCCACCAGCGAGCGCGAGCGGGCCTCCAGGGAGGGATTGAGTTCACTCACCACCGCGTGGAAGCGCTCCCCCGGCGCGGCCCCGGTGGTAAATGACAGCGTGCCGCCCACGCGCACCTCGGCCGCCGCCGTCTCCGGGATTTCCACGCGCAGCCGCAGCGGATGGGTCTTTACCAGGGTCGCAATGGGCGCGTTATCCCGAAGGTACTGCCCCGGCGATACCAGCCGCGCCGAGATGGCGCCGTCGAAGGGGGCGCGCACGGTGGCGTCGTTGAGACGCTTGTCGGCGAGCTTCACCTCGGCGCGCAGCGCGCGGATGCTGGCCAGCGCCGTGCGCAGCTCGTCGCGCGCCGCGTCGCAGGCCGCCTGCCGCGCCTGGTAGAGCTTCTCCACCTCGGTGAAGCGCTCCCGCGAGACGTCGCCGGTCTTGACCAGCCGCGCGGCGTTCTCGTATTTGAAACGGGCGTCTTCCATTTGGGCTCGGGCTACGCGGATGGCGGGCGTCGCCTCCGGCTCCGTTGCTTCCTGGCCAGGGTCCAGCCCGATGCGGGCCAGCGCCTGCGCCAGCGCCGCGCGGCTGCGCTCGAGCTGGAGCGTGAACTCGCGCTTGTCCAGTTCGGCGATGATGTCGCCCTGGCGGACGCTCTGGCCGAAGTCCACGCGGATCTCGGCGACCCTTCCCGAGACCTCGGAGCTTACGGTAACCGTTTCGTCAGGCAGCAGCGAGCCGGTGGCCGACAGCGTGCGGGCCAGCGTCCGGGTCTCGGCCGCGGCCACGCGCACCGCCAACGTTTCCTGGGCGGGCGCCTTCGAGGACGCTTCCGACGGCCGGGAGCTCCGGTTGCAGCCGGCCGCCAGGAGCGCCAGTGCCGCCAGTAGGGGAAACAGTGGGGATCTCATTACTGTTAGTGTCCACCAAGCCCATGGATGCTAACAAGCCGCCTTCCCGCGGCGGGTACAATGGTCCCCATATGCTGCTGGTACGCCTTGGGATCGGCCTGGTTCTGTTGGGCGCCGTGGCGCCGGGCCAGAAGCCCGGCGACGAGGAGGTGCGGCGGGTTCACCGCGCCGCCATCCTCATCGACGCGCACAACGACGCGCCGCTGCGGGTGATCCGCGGCGTGGACATCGGCCCGCGCGCCAAGGACGGGCACACTGACCTGGTGCGGCTGCGCGAGGGCGGAGTGGACGCGGTGTTTTTCGCGGCGTACGTGTCGCCCACCTATGTGCCCAGGCGGCAAGCGGCGCGCCAGGCGCTGGAGATGATCGACGCCGTGCGCACCAGCATGGTGGGCCGCTATCCCGGCGATTTCACGCTGGCGCTCACGGCCAGCGACATCGAGAGCGCGCACCGGGAGGGCAAGATCGCGGTACTGATCGGCGTCGAGGGCGGGCACGCCATCGAGAACAGCCACCGCGTGCTGCGGAGCTTTCACGCGCTGGGGGCCCGCTACATGACCCTCACGCACGCCAACACCAACGACTGGGCCGACTCCTCCGGCGACGTTGACAACCCCAAGGTGCCGCACCACAACGGGCTGACCGATTTCGGCCGCCAGGTCATCGCGGAGATGAACCGGCTCGGAATGATGGTGGACATATCCCACGTCTCCGACAAGACCTTCTGGGACGTGCTGGAGGTGAGCCGGACGCCCATCTTCGCCTCGCATTCCTCGTGCCGGGCCCTATGCAACGATCCGCGCAACCTCACCGACGAGATGATCCGCGCCCTGGCCGCCAAGGGCGGACTCGTTCAGATCAACTTCCGCGCGGCCTTTCTCACCCAGCGCGCCGCGCCGCCGGCCGGCGTGGAGGACGTGGTGGCCCACATCGACCACGTGGTGAAGCTGACGGGCATCGGGGCCGTGGGCATCGGCAGCGACTACGACGGCATCGACTACGCGCCGGTGGGGCTGGAGGACGTCTCGAAGTTCCCCAACCTGACCCGCGCCCTGCTGGCGAAGGGTTACTCGCCGGAAGACATCGCCCGGATCTACGGCGGCAACCTGCTGCGCCTGATGCGGGCGGTGGAAGCCGCGGCAGGGCGGTGAGCCGGGCAGGGCGCTCCGCCTCGATTCAAGCTCCTGCGCGTGCGAGAATATGACCAGAGGGAGTATCCTGAAATGGTCGAGAACGCTCTCCCCGATCCTGAAGTGATCGCCGGTTTCTGCCGGCGGAATCACATCCGCAAGCTCTCGCTGTTCGGCTCCGTGCTGCGGGAGGATTTCTCCGCCGCCAGCGACATCGACGTGCTCGTGGAGTTCGAGCCTGACCACATTCCAGGCCTGGCCTTCTTCCGGATGGAAGCCGAGCTGTCGGAGATCTTCGGGCGGAGAGTCGATCTGCATACCCCTGGCTGGCTAAGCCCGCTGATCCGGGATCGCGCTCTGGCCGGGGCTGAGTTACAGTATGTCGCAGCGTGACCCGCGCGTGGCGCTGGAACAGATGCGTTCCCACGCGGCTGAGGCGCTGGCCATCATCCAGGGACGGAACCGGCCCGACCTCGATACTGACCGGCTCCTGTGCCTGGCCTTGGTGCGGTTGCTGGAGGTGATCGGCGAGGCCGCCACGCGGGTCCCACTGGAGGTTCGTGACGCCCATCCGCAAGTGCCGTGGGCTCAGATCATCGCCTTGCGCCACCGGTTGATTCACGCCTATGATCGGGTCGATCTGGATGTTGTCTGGGAGATCGCCTCACACGATCTGCCCGTGCTCCTGCAACAGCTCAACGCGATCCTGGGAGCAGAGCCCATGTAGGACCCCGCGGCGGCACGCTGAGCCGCGGCCGCGGCCTCAGTCACTGGTTCGTCTAGCTCAGTGCGCTACCACTCTACGCGGACGCCCATGCGGAACGACCGGGGGCCGGGCTGGTCGCCCGTCGAGGCGCCCTGGACTCCGCCGACACTGGTGATCACGCCGACCGTCGCCAGCGAAGTGATGGTCGTGGCCGGGTTGCTCCAGTTCGGGTGGTTGAACAGGTTGGTGGCGGTCAACTCCCAGCGCAGCAGGGGGGCCTTTTCCGCGAAGACGAAGTCCTTGAACAGGCCCATGTGCCAGACATTCACCCACGGTCCCTTTATCACGCCTTTGGCGGAGGTGCCGAAGCTACCCGCCTGGGGCGCCGCGAACGCGGTGTAGTCGAACCAGCGGCTCAGACTTCGCTGGCCCGCCGGCAGGTTCGCGTTGCGGAGGTGATCCGGCCGCATGGTGACAACCGGCGGCGTGCGGCTCGTGGTGTACATGATGCCGGTGGGGCAGGGCCCGCTCCAGAACGGCGTCAGGAACATCCCCGAGTAGTAGCTGTAAATGCCGCTGAGCTCCCAGCCTCCCACGGCCAGGTTCAGCGCGCGGTGGATGCCGCTCAGGTAGTTCTTCCCTTTTCCAAAGGGCAACTGGTAGAGCCAGTTGGCCGTGAAACGATGCGTGGGAATGTCTTCCCAAACGGAGCGCTCGCGTCTCCGGTCAAACGGGTTCTCCGGCGAGCCCCCGCGCTCCAGGTCGCCGACGTCGCGGGCCCAGCCCCAGGAAATCTGGTAGTAGAGGCCCTTCGCCATGCTCCGCTCGGCCTCGACCGTAAGCCCGTTGTATTGGTGCCCCGCGCCATTGGTGAAGTAGCTGATGCCGGGATACTGCGGGAAGGGACGCGGCTTGTCCACGAACAGGCGGGTGTCCGGCACGGGCGAATTGTAGTTGTAGCTCCAGTCGCCCTGCCGGGTGTTGGTGCCGACGTACGACGCCCGGAAGCCCGTATCCCACCGCCGGTGCTCGATGGTCAGGTTGTACTGCATGCTGTAAGGAATCTGGAGGCGGGTATTGATCGCCGCCGGGAGGCCCACGGTTGCCGGGCCGCCCACCCCTGTGGCCGGGAACACCCGC
>VFZS01000139.1 GCA_016871095.1 Acidobacteriota bacterium | reverse complement strand
CGACGTGGCGGAGGAACAGATCAAGCTGGCGGAGCGGTTCCTGGCGGTAACCGAGGAGTTGATGGGCGGCTGTTCGGCGGAGCCATAGGGCAAGGTGCTTGCCGCCGCCCAGGCCGCCATCGCTTCCAAGAGCGCCGACGTCAAAGCCGAAACCATGCGTACGGCATAACGCCGATTTCGCGCAAAGCACGCCAAGGGGGCGCCCGAGACGGGCAAGCTCCGGCCGCCAAGGTTTCTGCGCCCCTGGTGTTTTAGAATGGGCCTGAGGGCCGAACATGCCCCAGGAGCTGGCGGTCAGAGAGAACGTGAGACAGGCGCTGGCTGAACTACGCCGGCGCTTCGAAGCGCTGTACGGCGAACGCCTGCTCCAAATGATCCTGTACGGCTCTCAGGCCCGCGGCGACGCCCGGCCCTGGTCCGATATTGACGTGCTGGTGGTGCTTCGAGGGCACGTCGATGACTGGCGGGAGTCGCACCGCACCGAAACGATCGTCGGCGAGGTCTGCCTTCAGTTCGACGTAGTCATCATGTGCTTCTTCGTCGCGGAGGAGGATTACACTTCCGGGGATGGGGCTTTGCTACGGAGTGTCCGCCGCGAGGGAGTGCCAGTGTGAGCCCGGAGCAGGCGGATCTCCTCACACAGGCGCGGCGCAGCCTCGCTGCGGCCAAGGCTGTGCTGGAACTGGGCTACACCGAGGTGGCTGTGTCCCGGGCGTACTACGCCATGTTCTACTGCGCTTCCGCCTTACTGCGGGGTGAGGGCCTGTCGTTTTCGAAGCACTCCGCGGTAATTGCGGCGTTTGGGCGGCATTTCGCGCGGACCGGGAGGGTGCCGGCGGATCTTCACCACGGGTTCGTCCAGGCGGAAAAGGCTCGCCTGGTGGCCGACTACGTGGCCGGTCGCTCAGTGCCCGCTGAGGAAGCTGGCGAACAGATCAAGCGCGCGGAGCGCTTCCTGGCCGTGACGGAGGAGCTGATCGGCGCCTGTTCGGCGGAACCGTAGGCTAGGATCCGTGCCGCGGCCCTGGCCGCCATCGCCGCCAAGAGCGCCGACGTCAAAGCCGAAACCATGCGCACGGCGTAAGCGCCGGTTCGCGCAAAGCACGTCAAGGGGGCGCAGAGACCGCGAAGGCCGCTGCCCCCCCTTTTGCTCTAGAATGGCTCTGAGGGCTAGGCGGATGGCCCAATTGCCTCAAGCTCAGCCGATCTTTCGAGCACCCAAGGGTGAGCTGACTTCGGTCGGCGATCCCCTCCTGGCGGAGATCGTCCGCCGTCTGACTGAGGTCTACCGCCCCTTGAAGGTCTACTTGTTCGGCTCAACCGCTCGGGGCGAGGCTGGGCCAGACAGCGACTACGACCTGATGATCGTGGTGCCGGACGACGCCCCCGCCAGGCTGAAAGACCCCGCCGCCGGCTACGAGGCTATGGAAGGGTTGCCCAGGAGCGGAGATTTCCTGGTGTGGACCCGCCGCAGCTTCGACGAGCGGCTGCACCTGAAGGCCTCGCTGCCCTCCGCGATCCTGCGGGAAGGCAAGCTGCTATATGCCGGTTGACCCAGTTCGCATCCGGGACACCCGGGCTTGGATGGAGAAATGCAGAAAGGACATCCGGCGGGCTGAACTGTCCCTCGCGCTGGAGACTCCCGATACCGAGGACAGCATGTTCCACCTCCAGCAGGCCGTCGAGAAGGCGCTCAAGGCGTACCTGGTGTGGCGTGATTCGCCCTTCCGCAAGACCCACGACCTGCTGGAACTTGCCAACCGGTGCGTCGAGGCGGATCCCCAATTGGCTGGACCCCTACAGGGTTTGGCCCCGCTGACCCGCTATGCCTGGGAGTTCCGGTATCCCGGTGAGTCGGCTGAGCCGGATGTGGAGGAGACCCGGAACTGGTTGGCGCGGGCCAGAGGCGTAGTTGCGGCGGTCCAGAGCCGTCTCCCCGAAGCAGCTCAGGTCTGAGCTCCCAGAGGTCTCGTTGCGGGGCGCCGGGGGACAACGTAGCAGCCTCACCCCGGCACGCCCCACCGCCCCTCTGTCCGCGGCCCAGGCGGCCATCGCCTCCCAGAGCGCGGACACCAAAGCCGAAACCATGCGCACGGCGTAAGCGCCGGTTCGCGCAGAGCACGCCAAGGGGGCGCCCGAATCGGGCCAGCTCCGGCCGCGAAGGCGTCCGCGCCCTCGGCGTCCCCGGCAGGTGAAGGGCAAGCAGAGGCCGCCTACGGCTTCTTCAGCCGCACCAGCGTGCCGATGGGCGCGATGTCGCTGCCCGCCAGCGCCGCTCCCACGGTAAGGTCGCGGACACCCGCCGCAACGCTCACCTGGAAGAGGCACGCCGCCTGTTCGCCGGCGGCCAGCCGAAATGTCATGTCGGGGCAGGGATTGAGCTGGCCGCCCTCCGCGGGGGCCGCCCACAGCTCTATCGAGCCCGTGGCCGGAACGCGGCCCAGGTTCTGAACCACCAGCCGCATCGTCCCGGCCGCGTTCTCCGAAGGCTCCGCGACCAGCTCCAGGCGGTGGTGGATCACCGGAGGCGCCGGCATCGCAGCGCGGAACTCATCCCACCACAGCCCGATCCGCTCCATGGGGATCGGCTCGAAGCCCAGCGCGTAGGCCGGCGAATCCTCGCGCAGCCGGAAGTCGTTGCGCTGGAAATCCACAAAACCGGGATCGACGCCGGTGAGATTGTCGTAGATGGCCACCAGCCCCTGGGTATTGTCCATGAACTGGAGCGGCTGGCCGAGATAGAAGAGGTTGCGCCGCACCACGTTCCCCTTGGGCAGGGCGGGAGCGTCGCTGAGGATGTTCACCAGCGCGGGATAGTAATGGCTCCACGGCGGCTCCTGGTAAGGCATGGCCTTGAGGCGGTCCATCAGAGTGGGATTGGGGCCCTCGATCATGCCCTTGGCCCAGCCCGTGGCGCGCGCGTCGAACTTCACCGCCGCGGGGCGGGGGTCGATGAAGATGTTGTTCTCGATCAGATTGTCGCGCCCGCCGCCCACGTGTACCTCGCGCGCGGCGCGGAAGAGGATGTTGCCGAAGACGTGCGTGCCGCTGGCGCAGTCGTCGAGGTAGATCCCGTTGGTGTCGTCGTTGCCCAGGTTGTGGATCAGGTTGTGGCGCAGCAGGTTGCCGCGCGCGGTCCAGTCGCGGCCCATGTAGAAGGCGCCCACGTCGCCGGTCTCCAGCGTCACCGAGTGTATGTCGTTGCCCTCGATGACGTGGTTGTTGCCGCTGAGCAGGATGGCGGTGTGCGGCGCGTCGTGGATCAGGTTGCGCTGGATGTAGTTGCCCACGCCGGAGATCTGCACCGCCGGGCGGTAGGTGCGCACCCAGCGGCTGAAGCTGTGAATGTGGTTGTTGCGCGCGGCGTGGTAAGAGGGCCGCAACGTCTGGCGATCGCCGCCGTTGAGAGTGATGCCGCCGTCGCCGGCCTCGGAGATGTCGCAGGAGGCGACCACGTGGAACTCGCCCCCGTCGACGCGCACCCCGGTGTTGCCGGTGTTGCGGATGGCGCAGCCCAGCACCGTGTTGCGCGCGCCGCCTGTGATCTCGATGGCGTGCCCGCGCGTGAAGGCGAACTCCAGGCCGACCAGCTCGAGGTAGGAAGCGTTGCGCAGCCGCACCAGCGGCTGCTCCAGCAGCGATACCCAGACCTCGCCGCTGTCGAGCGAAGCCGGCGGCCAGAAGTAGAGTACGCCGGCGCCGCGGTCCAGATACCACTCGCCCGGCTCGTCGACTTCCTCCAGAACGTTGAGAAACCGGAAGCGCTGGTTGCCGCGGTAACCATAGACGCCGTGCGGCGCGACGGTGGTCACCACCTGCGCCCCGGTGTCGATGGAGGTCACCCGCTCGTAGGAGTCCGCCCAGTGGTAGTACCAGTAGCCGTGCACCCACAGGTCATCCGTCCGGGCCCAGGTCTTCGGGCGCTCGCCCGAGTAGGTGAACTGGCCGCCGTTCTGGCCCGCGGGCGCGCCCTCCAGCCGCGCCCATCCGCGGTTGGGCCAGCGCGCCAGCGGCATGGGCCGGTCCTGGAAAAAGACCTCCAGTGCCGCGGGCCTCACCGCCACACCCATGCCCCGGCGGGTGAGTTTCCCGAAGTTGTCCACGCCCTGGGCCTTCAGATCGGCTTGCAGGATCTTGCCGCGCCAGGGCTGGAAGCCCGTGATCCGGCGGCCTCCGGCTATGCGCGCCGTCTCGCCGGGCCAGGAGCGGTAGATCACCGGCGCGCCGTCGGCGCCCGAGTCCGCCGCGCTCAGCTCGAAGCTGCGGCTCAGCGGGTAGACGCCGCCGCGCAGCCACACCGTGGTGCGTTCCCCGTTGCGCGAGGCGCGCACGGCGTCGCGGGCGCGCTCCAGCGTGGCGAAGGGTCTCTCGCGCGTTCCGGGATTATCGTCGCTGCCGCCCGGTGCTGCCCAGAACTCGGCAGCGGCCAGCGGCAGCGCCAGCAGCCATGCGACAGGGATAATCTTCATGCCGGTCTCACTTGCCAATGCAGAATGTCGAGAAGATGCGGTTCAGAATGTCATCCGCGGTGGTGGCGCCGGTGACGCCGTCCACCGCCTGGAGCGCGGTGTACAGGTCGATGAGCAGCATCTCGTGGGGGAGGCGCTGTTCGAGGGCCGCGCCGGCATGCGCCAGCGCCTGCTGCGCTTCTTTCAGCAACTGCTCGTGGCGCAGGCTGGTGATGAAGCCGGCCTCCAGTTGGATGTCGCCCGGCGCGAGCGTCTCGAGGATGCGGCGGCGAAGCGGTTCGATGCCCTCGCCGGTCAGCGCCGAGACCTTCAGACCCGGCGCGGTCAGGTCCGCGCGCGCGGGCAGATCGCACTTGTTGCCCACCAGCACATACCGGCCCGCCTGGCGCGCGCGTTCCAGCAGCCGAGTGTCCTCCTCCTCCGGAGGCACCGAAAGGTCCACCACCACCAGCGTCAGGTCGGCGTCAGCCATGGCACGATAGCTGCGCTCGACGCCCAGTGTCTCGACCAGGCTTTCGCCGGCGCGGATGCCGGCCGTGTCCATGAACTTGACCGGGATGCCTTCCAGCGCGGTCACCTCGGACACCAGATCACGCGTGGTCCCCGCAATGGCGGTCACGATGGCGCGGTCCTGCTCCAGCAGGCGGTTGAACAGGCTGCTCTTGCCCACGTTAGGCCGCCCTACGATGGCCAGCGCGAAGCCGTCGTGCACGAGCTTCCCATAGGCGAAGCTGGCCGCCAGCCGCTCGAGTGCCGCGGCCAGCGGCGCGAGGCGCTCGAGGATCTCGGCGTCCTCGGCCACGGGGAGGTCGTCTTCGGCGAAGTCGATGCCCGCTTCGAGCAGCGCGATCAGGTCGAGCAACTGCTCCTTGAGCGGGGCCAGCCGCCGCGACAGCGACCCTTCCAGTTGCTGTGCCGCCACGCGGGCCTGGTACAGCGTGGTGGCTTCGATCAGGTCGCGCACCGCCTCGGCCCGCGGCAGGTCCAGACGGCCGTGGAGGAACGCCCGCAGAGTGAACTCGCCAGGCTCGGCCAGCCGCGCCCCGGTGGCCAGCGCGTGCTCCACCCCGTAGCGCAGCAGCACCGGCGCGCCGTGGCAAGAGATTTCGACCACGTCCTCGGCGGTGTAGGAGCGCGGGCGCTCGAAGAAGGTCACCACCACCTGGTCGAGGACGCCTCCCTCGGGGTCGCAGAGCTCCGCCAGCGAGGCGGCCCAGGGTCTCCACTGGTGACCTTCACGGAAGCGCAAGAGGCTCTCGGCTACCTCGCGCGCCTGGCTTCCGGAAAGACGAATGATCCCCAACCCCCCGCGCCCCGGCGGGGTCGAGACCGCCACGATGGTGTCATCCAGCCGCAAGGCCGCCTGCCCGGGCCGCGCTCACCCCCAGAACTCCTCGCCCGGCGCCAGGTTCTTCTTGAGGAAGCCGAAATCCAGATCCAGGCCCAGCCCGGGGCCTTCCGGAACCTTCAGCTTGCTCTCGCGCACCAGCGGCGGGTTGCTCCTGGCCATGGACTCGACGTAGCGGTTGGGCCGCCCCAGCGCGCTTTCGGAGCGGTAGAAGTTCTGGATGGAGGCGCCGAAGTGCGCGTTGGCGTAACACAGCACCAGCGAGCCGACATTGTGCAGAGCCACCGGAATCCGGCTCAAGGCCGCGTAGTCGGCGATCTTCCTGGTGCCGGTAATACCTCCGGCGAAGGCCAGATCGGGATGGATGATGTCCACGGCCTGGTTGTCCAGGAACGGCCGGAAGCCGCGCACCAGCTCCAGCTTCTCGCCGGTGAGGATGGGAATGCGGGTGGAGCGTTTCAGCGCCAGCCAGCCCTCCGAGAACGGCACGTTGAGAGCATCTTCGTAGAACAGCGGGTTCATCGGCTCGACGGCCTTGGCGATGGCGATGGCGCTGGGCGTGTCGAACTCGTTGTGGCAGTGCACGGCGATGTCGATCTCCTCGCCCACCGCCTCCCGCACGTTGGCGTAGGCCCGCGCGATGCGGTGCAGTTGCTCGCTGGTCAGGTGGTCGGCAAATCGGGCTGAGCGCACGCCCGCCACTCCGTCGATGCCGTTCTTGAAGGCGGTGAAGCCTTCCGGCTGCTGCCTGATGCGCTGCGCCCAGTCGCGGCAGGAGGCCTTCTCGAGCATGTTCAGGCCTATGCCGTGCGAATACATGGGTATGGCATCCCGGAACGGCCCGCCCAGCAGGGTGCACACCGGCAGGCCGGTGATCTTCCCGGCCAGGTCCCACAAGGCGATGTCTATGCCGCTGATGGTGGGAATGTGCGCCATGTAGGTGTGCATCAGCGTGGTCATCTCGTGGAAGTGGGTCTCGATGGCCAGCGGGTCGCGGCCCACCAGCAGCGGCCGCATGGTTTCCAGGCGCGCCCGGGCCATGGGTCCGGTGGAGCCGGCCTCGCCATACCCGGTCAGCCCCGCGTCCGTGTCCACGCGGATGAGGCAGTTGCCGGCGATGCTCTTGAGCGCCATGGCCTTGACATCGGTGATCTTGACCTTGTGGCGCAAGGGCGCCGACAAGGCCCGGTAGCGGGCCAGAAAACCTCCCGCCGGCAGCGCCACCGCCAGCCGCATCCACTCGCGACGGGTCCACTTTGTGCGCATGGGTAAAACGACCTCCGCCCAGCCAGCGTACCAAAAACTGGGGCCGGCGCCGCTGCCCTCAGGGCTTCTCGGACGGCTTGCGGGGCGTGGTGCGGCGGGCTGTGGTCTTGCGCGGGGCCGCCTGGCGCGGAGCGGGTTTCTTGCGCTTGGTTCCCAGCGCCTGTTCCAGCAGCTCTTCGAGCAGCCCTTTCTCGGAAGGCAGCATGACCCGGGCGAACTTCTCGGGCCGCTCCGCCAGCACCTGGCGCAGCCGCACCAGCCACTCATAGGACCCGGCAGCGGGATGGTCCTTGAGCTCCTGAAGCAGCGCGTAGGCGGCGTCGAAGTCAGGAATCGACCGGTAGCAGGCCAGGGCTTCTTTCAAGTTGCCCGCGGCGCGATAGGCCTCCGCCGCCCGGCGGTACTCGCCCATGGCCTGGAGGCAGACGGCTTCCTGCTCGGGCGTGCGTTCGGGGAGCGACTCGAGGATCGCCAGCGCCTGGGCGTGGCGTTTGTTGCGAATGAGGAACTGGATGCAGCGCTGCCGCAGCCGCGTCTTGCGCTGCTCGCTGTCCGGCATCCGCAGGGCATCGTAGAACGGCGGCAGGATTTGCGCCAGGATGGAGGCGTTATCTCCGGCGGAGAGCGCGTTCTCCAGCTCCTCGACCCACCGCGGCAGTTGTCCGCCGATTTCCACGAGCAGCCAGGGTTCCAGCTCCTGCTGATGCCGCGTCATGTGCCGCGCCAGTTCCCCGAGCGCCGTCAGGTGGTCTTCCGGACGCGCCTGCAACACGGTCCCGATCTGCCGCATGATGAGCGCGGTTCCCGGCTTGCCGGCGGCGGTGGCGGCGCGGGCCGCTTCGTCAATGAGGTCGGGGTTGCCGAGCTCGGATGAAAGGCGGAGCTTGCGGAAGGCCAGCGTGAAACACACCTCGGCCAGGGTGAGGTGCGCGGCGTGGCGGACCGAGTCGTCCCGCACCGCGGCGAGGTTCGCCCCTTCGCCCAACAGCGACACCGCCTGCTTGGCGCGCGACCAGGCCATATCGGGCTTTACCGCCAGCAACTGGTGCGCATCCTGCTGGCAGCGCTGGATGCGCTCCTCCACGTCCAGGGCCTCCTCCTCGAGGGCCTGGAGCAGGGCGGCGGGAACCACCTGCGCCACCGTGCCGGGCGTGCCGTCCCGAGCGAGGAACTCCAAGGCGGCCTTGACCATGCGGGGAGCGGGGCTGACGTCCAGCCAGATCAGCCGCTCGGTGGGCCGGCTCAGCGCCACGCGCAACTGATCGATGGCCAGGCGCCGGCGGATGCTCTCGAGGTCGGTCATCCCCAGGCGGGACTGGCTGTCCGCCAGCACCCACTCGAGGTGGCGTCCCGGGTTGAGCACGCACACCGAATGGAAATCCAGGCCCTTGATGTCGGAACTGGTCAGCACCGAAGGAGTGACGCGCTTGGGAACGCCTTCGGGAAGGCTCCCGTCCAGACTGACGATGGCCAGGCCCTCGCGCGCCGCGAGGTACTCCAGCAGCCGGTTCAGCTCCTCTCCCGGCGCGGCGGTGCAGTAGAAGACCTGATCGGTGGCGTCGTCATCAATCTCGGCGTAGCCCGTGCCGCTGGGGCGGTCGCGTTTCACGATGCCGCCGTAAAGGTCCCAGACGCGGTTGACCAGTTGGGCGATGGTGCGCGGGCTGCGCAGGTTGGCGCCGAGGCTGAACTCCGCGGGCGTGCCGATGCGGCTGTGCAGCAGCTCGTTCATCCAGCGCCACTCAAAATCCGTGGGGCGCACGGTCTGAGCTTCATCACCCGCCAGGAACACGGTCACCAGCCCGCGCTTGCGGGCGATCGCCGCGGCCAGCTCCGCCAGGACGAAGGCTTCCAACGGTGTCAGATCCTGGCATTCGTCCACCGCCAGGCAGGAGAACTCCAGGAACTCCGGCGCGAGGCCGGCCTTGAGCGGAGCCAGTTGTGTCAAGGCGCAGGCGGCCCGCCAGGCCAGCGCCAGCTCGGGGAAGTAGCGCTCCGCCAGCGTTCGCGGATCGGACTTCTCCAGCCGGGTGGCCAGATCCAGCACCGTGGCGGCGGGGCCGGCGCCCAGGAAGTGATGGCGGCGCTGGCGGTAGTTCTCCGGGGGCACGCGGGGCTGGTGGGAGCCCGCAAAACGTCCCGTCTTGACGGGCAGCGCCGCCCCCACCAGGTGAGCGTGCATCTCGTCGAACAGTGCCGTCTCACGGCCGCTCCAGCCGCCCAGCGAGCGCGAATAGGGCGCCAGGTCACCCCGAAACCGGCGCCGCAGCTCGGCGTCGGCGGCGGGCGGAAGCTCCGCTCGCAGCAGTTGCCGCAACAGGTTCTGGTAGGTGACTACGTGGAAGCGCTTCTCCCGGGAGCAGTACCGGTCGAAGTGCTGGCGCGCCAGCGCCGCCAGGTCGCGCGAGTAGGTGATGTAGAGGACGCTGGGCGCGCCGCAGGCGTCGGCGGCGTTCAGCAGCGCCGTGGTCTTGCCCGAACCGGGGTGGCCCTTCAGGATGCGGACCGGCTGCCGCGCGACGGAAAAGCGCAACTGAGGAGGCGTCCACGGCGACGGGGCGTACTCGTCGCGGCGCATCTCCGGCACTGTGATGGGCAGGTAGTGATCGCCAAAAGACTGCGTGCTGGCGACAGAGTGGTCGTCATGATGCCGGATGTCGCGCAGGAAGATGGCGCCCTCGGGAGCGCTGGCGAAGCCTTCCTCCTGCCGGAAGGGCGCGGCGGTTTTCGGCGCCCACCAGGCGTAGAACTGGTTGCCGCCATGACCTCCCAGCCGGGAGCGCCGCCAGCCCTGGTTGGCGCCGCGGGTGCTCTTGTAGTGTTGCCGCCGCTCGTCGATGGCCAGCCGGTGCATGAGCCAGGCCGCGCGGCGTCCCAGCGGATGGTTGCGATATGCTTCTAGCTTCTCCAGGAAGTCCTGATGGCAGAAAACGGGATTGGCCGGGCGGGCGGTTTCAAAGCTCTCCTCGAAGAGCCGGGCCTGAGGGCTGGGCATGATGACCTTCTATAATCGCATGGACCCGGAACCCGCTGGCCGGCGCCCCGCCGGAGGGTGGGAATCACAGCGCGGCATAGCCGCATCCAAAGCCCTG
>VFZS01000138.1 GCA_016871095.1 Acidobacteriota bacterium | reverse complement strand
CAGGCGGGTGGGGCGCATGGCCCGGTTGCAGAAGACGTGCCGGGTCTCGGCGGAGACCAGCAGGCGGCTGTCCGAGGCGCGGCGGACTTCATAAGCGAAGCGCACCAGGCGGGGATGCGCCTCCTGAATGCGCACGTCGATAAGGACTTCGTCGTCGAAGCGAGTGGGGTGGAGGTAGCGGCAATGTGTCTCGACGACCACCATCAGGATGCCGTCCTCACGTTCCATGCGGCCATAGTCGAAGCCCGCGGCGCGGCAGTAATCGACGCGCGCCATCTCCAGCCACACCAGGTAGACGGAGTGGTGAATTACGCCCATCTGGTCGGTCTCGGCGTAACGGGCGCGCAGGCGCGCCTGGTAGGAAACCATAGGGGTACATTGTACCTGAACGGAACGCCGAGGCCGCGCGGCACGTCTGCTAGGATGGCATCGAGGATGACCCGCCGCGAATGGTGCGTGCTGCTGACCGGGCTGGGGCTGGCCCAGGAGACGGTGATCCGTGTGGACGTTCGGCTGGTGCGCATCCTGGCCACGGTGAAGAACACCGCGGGCGAGCCGGTGGGCACGCTCACCAAGGATGACTTCGAGGTGTTCGACAACGGGATCCGCCAGGAGCCGGCGGTCTTCGAGCGCTACACTGAGCAGCCGCTGTCGGTGTCGGTGCTGGTGGACACCAGCGCCTCGACGGGAATCGAGCTGCGTTACGAGGTGGAGTCGGTGGGGAGGTTCCTCAAGGCCCTGCTGGCGGAAGGCAACCCGCGCGACACCGCGGCACTGTACAGCTTCAACTACCAGGTGAATCTGGAAGCGGGCCACACCCGCCGGCTGGAACGGCTCTCCCAGGTATTGAAGGGCCTGAAGAACCAGGGTGGCACCAGCCTGTACGACGCCGTATACCTGGCGGCGCGCGATCTGGAGGCCCGGGAGGGCCGGCACGTGATGGTGGTGGTCACCGACGGGGGCGACACCACCAGCGTCAAGACCTACCACCAAGCCCTGGAGGCGGCGCAACTGGCGGACACGGTGCTGTATCCCATCCTGGTCGTGCCTATCACCAACGAGCCCGGGCGCAACATCGGGGGCGAGAACGCGCTGGCCGGGCTGGCGGCGGGCACGGGGGGCCGGGTGTTCTTCCCCGCGAGTCTTCCGGCGCTGGACGCGGCTTTCGCCGAGATCCTGCGGGAGCTGCGCACGCAGTACCTGCTGGGCTACTACCCCAAGGATGTGCCGCCCAGCCAGGACCGCTACCACCGGCTGGAAGTGAAGGTGCGGCGTCCGGATTTGCGGGTGCTGGCACGCAGCGGCTATTATGAGGAGGCCAGCGCGCGCGAGGGCTGGCGCCCGGTGCGCTGAAGGCGCACCAAGACTAAGGAGTGCAGGTGGACAATCAGAGACAGCCGCCCCCGCGGTCGCGAGCGCCCGAAGTGACCTTCGAGGAAGTCCGCTACCTGAAGCGCCTCATTGACCGCGAGGCTCCGGTGCGAGTGCGGCTGCGCAACAACGAGGAAGTGGACGGGACCATCGAGTACTACGATCACTCCTTCATCCGGCTGACGCGAGTGGGGGCCCCCAACCTGTTCATCTTCAAGCGGGACATCAAGTATCTGTACGAGCGCCAGGAGGGCTGAAGACGGCGCTGAAGAACTCGCGCCCGACTGCTGGGGCGGACCAGCTAAAGCATGTCCCACAGGCATGCTCAAGCAGTTACGAGCCCCGTGGGTTAAGCTTCAGCTTGACCAGCGAGTTCTTCAGCGCGGGCGAAAGCGCTCCAGCAGCGCTTCGAGCTCCGCCGGTTTGAGCGGCTTGGCCAGATAGGCAAGGGGCAGGCCGCCGAGCCTGCTAAAATATTGACTTCACATGCCTTCTTATCTGGAAACCAGCGTCGAGATCGCGCGGGAGGCGGGGCAGTTGCTGGCCCGCTATTTCGAGCGCAAAGTGGGCTTCGAGCTGAAGGGCGAGTTCGACCTGGTCACGGAGGCCGACCGCGCCTCCGAGAAGCTGGTCGTTGAGCGCCTGCGGTCGCGGTTCCCCTCGCATGCCATCGTGGCCGAGGAGGGCGGGGGGCACCAGGCCGCCTCGGAATACCGCTGGTACGTAGATCCCTTGGATGGAACCACCAACTTCGCCCACGGGTTTCCGTCCTTCTGTGTGACCCTGGCCCTGGAGCGCGCCGGGGAACTGGTCGCCGGGGTGATCTACGATCCGCTGCGGGAGGAAGTGTTCACCGGCGAGCGGGGAGCGGGCGCGTACCTGAACAACCGGCGCATCCGGGTGTCGAAAGCAGCGCGACTGGAGGACGCGCTGGTGGCGACGGGTTTCCCCAGCCGCAAGCGGCATGTCAACGTTAACGTCCATTTTTACTATCAGTTAGCAATGTTCACGCACGGCGTGCGCCGAGCCGGGTCGGCCGCCCTGGACCTGGCCTATGTGGCCTGCGGGCGCCTGGACGCCTTCTGGGAATTCGGCCTGAACCCCTGGGACCAGGCGGCAGGGGTGCTGCTGGTGCGGGAGGCCGGGGGGACGGTGTCCGACATGAAGGGGGGCGCCGCCTCGGTCACAGGTCCTCACGTGCTCGCCGACAACGGCTTGATCCATGAGGAGATCCGAAGGCTGTTCGGGGAAATTTTCGCCGGGCGCTACCGCCTGCCCGTGCCGGAGATGGACGCGGCCCGCTAGGCGCGCCGGCGGAGAGTTCCGCAAGTGGGTGCGATTCCGCCGGTAAGCTCTGCTGCGATCCTGTAAGATGATAGGGATAAGTTCAGTCAGGCGAACATGAGAACGGTAGATCTGATACACCGCAAGCGCGACGGCGAGGAGCTCTCCGGGGAGGAAATCACCTACCTGGTGGAGGGCTACACGCGTGGCGAGATCCCCGACTACCAGATGGCGGCGTTCCTGATGGCGGTGTTTTTCGCCGGGATGTCGGAGCGTGAACTCGGCGCCTTGACCGAGTGCATGGTGAGCTCGGGGGAAACGCTGGATCTGTCGGAAATCCCCGGCGTGAAGGTGGACAAGCACTCCACCGGGGGGGTAGGCGACAAGACCAGCCTGATCGCGGCGCCGCTGGCGGCGGCCGCGGGCGCGGTGGTGCCCATGATCTCGGGGCGCGCGCTGGGGCACACCGGGGGCACGCTGGACAAGCTGGAAGCCATCCCGGGTTTCCGCACCGGCATAAGCACGGCGGAATTCCGCGCGATTCTGGCCCAGCATCAGCTCTGCTTCGCCGGCCAGACCGACGAGCTTGCGCCCGCCGACGGGAAGCTCTACGCGCTGCGCGACGTGACCGCGACGGTGGAGTCGATTCCGCTGATCGCCTCTTCGATCATGTCGAAGAAACTGGCCGCCGGGCTGGACGCGCTGGTGCTGGACGTCAAGGTGGGCAGCGGCGCGTTCATGAAGCGGCAGGTGGACGCGCGGCGGCTGGCGCAGGCGATGGTGGCCATCGGGCGGCGCATAAACAAGCGGGTGCAGGCGCTCATCACCGACATGAACCAGCCCCTGGGCTTCGCCGTGGGCAACGCGCTGGAGGTGATGGAGGTTTCCCAGACGCTGCAAGGCGCCGGCCCGGCCGACCTGACGCGGCTGTCGCTGGAGCTGGCGGCGCGCATGATCCACCTGGGCAAGGTGAGCGACAGCATCGAGGAGGCCCGCGACCGCGCGCAGCGGCGGCTGCTGGACGGCTCGGGCTACCGCAAGTTCAAGGAGGTCATCGTGGCGCAGGGCGGCAACCCGCTGGTGCTGGACCGCTTCGATCTGCTGCCCAACGCCACCGGGGCGCGCGAGGTGGCCTCGCCGCGGGCGGGTTTCATCAGCGCCATCGATGCCGGCGACATCGGCCGGGCCTCGGCTATCATCGGAGCCGGCCGCGAGACCAAGGAAGAGGCGATCGACCCCGCAGTGGGCGTCATCCTCGAGGTGAAGGTGGGCGACAAGGTGGAGGCCGGGGCGGTGCTGTGCCGGCTCTACTACACCAAAGAGGACCACCTGGAGGAAGCCGCGCAGCAGGTGGAAGACGCCTTCAAGATCTCGACGCACCCGCCCGAGGAAAGGGAGCTGATCCTCGAGGTGGTGGGTTAGCCGCGCCCCTATGGAGCGGTTCACCGGCCTGCTGGGGCTGTCGGCCATCGTGGGGGCGGCTTGGCTGTTCTCCACCCGCCGCCGCGCCATTCGCCCCCGGCTGCTGCTGTGGGGTCTGGGACTTCAGTTCTGCTTCGCTTTCCTGGTGCTGAAGAGCCCCTTCGGGCTGCTGTTCCAGGCGGCCAGCCACGGGGTGAACGCGCTGCTGGAGTACGCCGAGGCGGGCAGCCAGTTCGTTTTCGGCCCGCTGGGGACCAAGAGCGGCGCCTTGGGCGTGGTGTTCGCCTTCCAGGTGCTGCCCATCGTCATCTTCATCGCCTCGCTGTTCTCGATCCTCTATTACCTGGGCGCCATGCAGTGGGTGATCCGCGGGATGGCCATCCTGATGCAGCGGGTGATGGGCGCCAGCGGGGCGGAGTCCACCAACGTGGCGGCCAGCATCTTCATGGGGCAGACCGAAGCGCCGCTGACCATCCGCCCGTTTCTGCCGCGGCTGACGCAGTCGGAGCTGTTCACGGTGATGACCAGCGGCATGGCGCACGTCTCGGGCGCGGTGATGGCGGCCTACGTCAAGATCGCCCAGGTGGAGATCAAGCACCTGCTGACGGCAGTGATCATGACCGCGCCGGCCACCATCATGCTGGCCAAGATGCTTATGCCGGAGACCGAGGAGCCGGAGACCGCCGGGGCGGTGAAGATCCAGGTGGAGCGGCCCGGCGTTAACCTCATCGACGCGGCGGCGCGGGGCGCGGGCGAAGGACTGCACCTGGCGCTGAACATAGGCGCGATGCTGATCGCCTTCCTGGCGCTGATCGCCATGGTGAACGGCTTCCTGGGCTGGGCGAACACGTGGCCGGGCATGGGCTGGCTGCCGCCGTCGCTGGAGGGGATTTTCGGCCTCATCTTCTCGCCGGTGGCCTGGCTGATGGGAGTGAGCTGGAAGGATGCTTCGGCCATCGGCAACCTGCTGGGCACGCGGCTGGTGCTCAACGAGTTCGTGGCCTTCCTGCAACTGGGGCCGATCCGGAGCCAGCTTGATCCGCGCTCGTTCACCATCGCCACTTACGCCCTGTGCGGGTTCGCCAACTTCAGCTCGATCGCCATCCAGATCGGGGGCATCGGCGCGCTGGCGCCCAACCGCAAGTCCGATCTGGCGCGGCTGGGGCTGCGGGCCGTGGCGGCCGGTACGATGGCCAACTTCATGTCGGCCTGCATCGCGGGGATGCTGCTGTGACACTGATTGAAGAGGCCCATCACTTCCTGGAGGCGCGCGCCCGGCGGCAGCCGCGCGTGGGCGTGGTGCTGGGAAGCGGCTTGGGCGGGTTCGCGGAGGAGCTGGAGGACCGGCTGGTAGTGCCCTATCAGGACATTCCGCACTGGCCGCGGCCAAGCGCGGTGGGGCACGCCGGCCAACTGGTCTTCGGGGAGGTGGAGGGGCAGCCCGTGGCGGTAATGTCCGGGCGGGTGCACCTGTATGAGGGGCACGCGCCTTCCCAAGTGGTCTTCGGGGTCCGCGTGCTGGCCCGGCTGGGCATACGCGCGCTGGCGCTGACCTGCGCGGCCGGGGGCATCAACCTCGCCTACCAGCGCGGCGGGCTGGTGCTGATCTCGGATCACATCAATCTGCAAGGCGTCAATCCGCTGGCCGGTCCGAACGACGAAGCGCTGGGGCCGCGCTTTCCGGATATGTCTGAAGCATACTCGCCGCGGCTGCGCGCGCTGGCCCGCGAAGTGGCCGCGCAGCAGGGCATCGCGCTGGAGGAAGGCGTCTATGCGGCCATGCTGGGGCCGTCCTTCGAGACGCCGGCGGAGATCCGCTACCTGCGCGCCGTCGGGGCCGACCTGGTGGGCATGTCCACGGCGCCCGAGGTGATCGCCGCAAATCACATGGGCGTAGAGGTTGTGGCGCTGGCCTGCGTCACCAACATGGCCGCCGGGATCCTGCCGCAGAAGCTCAGCCACGTGGAAGTGCTCGAAACCGGCGAGATGGTGCGCGAGACCCTGGTGCGGTTCCTGAAGGCGCTGCTGCCTCGCCTGGAGGTGTGAATGGAACGTCTGGTGGAGGCCGCGCTCAAGGCGCGGGAGAACGCGCATGCGCCGTTCTCCGGTTTCAAGGTGGGAGCGGCCCTGGAGGATACCGAGGGGCGCATCCACACCGGGTGCAACGTCGAGAACGCCACGCTGGGGCTGACGGTGTGCGCCGAGCGCGTGGCAGCTTTTGGCGCCATTTCTCAAGGGGTGCGCGAGTTCAAGCGCATCGCGGTGGCGGCGGATAGCGCCGCGCTGACGCCGCCCTGCGGCGCCTGCCGCCAGATTCTCTGGGAGTTGTGCGGGGACCTCGAGGTGATCCTGGCCAACCTGCAAGGCCGCAGCGAGCGCCTCCGCATGAAGGACCTGTTCCCAAGGCCGTTCGATGCGACGTTTGTCAGATAGCCAGTGGGGTGGAAATGGGGACAGACACCATTTTTCGTGAGGCCGAGGCTTGTAATCGTGACGCACCCCGAAGGTGCGAAAAGTGGCTGTCTGTCCCCATTTCCCTGCTTCTGCTGGCCATCGCCGCGTTTGCCGAGCCGGCGGACTGGATCTGGAGCGGCCGCTGGGTGGTCACCATGGACGGGGCGCGCCGTGTCATTGAGAACGGGGCGGTGGCCGTTCAGGGTGAGCGCATCGTGGCGGTGGGGCCGCGCGCCGAGATCGGGCAACGCTACCAGGCCAAGCAGCGCCTGGACCGCCCGAATGCGCTGATTCTGCCGGGACTGGTCAACGCGCACGCGCACGTGCCCATGGCGCTGATGCGCGGCGTGGCCGACGACCTGCGCCTCCAGGACTGGCTCGAGAAGTACATCTTCCCCGCCGAGGCCAAGAACCTCTCGGCCGAGTACGTGCGCTGGGGCACGCGGCTGGGGTGCCTGGAGATGATGCTCTCCGGGACGACCACCTACGCGGAGATGTACTACTTCGAGGACGTGGTGGCGGAGGCGACCCGCGAGGCGGGGCTGCGCGGCGTATTGGGCGAGACCATCATCGGCTTTCCGGTGGCGGACGCCAAGACGCCCGCCGAGGCCTTGCGCTTCACCGAGCGGTACATTCAGCGGTTTCGCAACGACCCGCTGATCACGCCGGCGGTGGCGCCGCACGCGCTTTACACCAACTCCGAGGAAACGCTGCGGGCCTCGCGCGCGCTGGCCAACCGCTACGGCGCGCCCCTGATGATTCACGTGGCCGAGACCCAGCGCGAGCGCGAGGAGGCTGTGGCGAAGTGGAAGAGAAGCCCCGTGGCCGTGCTGGATTCCTGGGGCATATTCTCCGGCCGCACGCTGGCGGCGCATGCCGTGTGGGTGGACGACGCGGATATGAAGATCCTCAAGGCGCGCGGAGTGGGCATCGCGCATTGTCCTTCGAGTAACGCCAAGCTGGCGAGCGGGGTGGCCCCGGTCGTGCGGATGCTGGCGGCGGGGCTGGCCGTGGGTTTGGGCACCGATGGTCCGGCTGGCAGCAATAACGACTTCAATCTCTTCGAGGAGATGGACCTGGCCGCCAAGCTACAGAAGGTGACCACGGGGAATCCCGAGGCGCTGCCGGCGCGGCAGGCGCTCGAGATGGCGACCATCCTGGGGGCACGCGCGCTGGGACTGGAAAAGGAGATCGGGTCGCTGGAAGCCGGCAAGCGCGCCGACCTCATCACGGTGCGGCTGGATGCACCCCACGCCGTGCCGCTGTTCAATGTGTATTCGCAGCTTGTCTACGCGCTGAAAGCCTCCGATGTCACCGACGTGATGGTGAACGGGCGGCCGATCGTCCGCGACCGCCAGGCGCTGACGCTGGACACGCGCGCGGTGCTGGCGAAAGCGGCCGAGTACGGGGCGAAGGTGAGGGCGTCGGTGAGGCCGACGCCGTGAGCCGGTAGGCGAGCCCCGTGGCGGTATGATGTTGACTGAGGGTTAGCATGCAGGTTGACTACACGGCCCAGATCTGGAAGGAAGGCCAGCAGTACGTGGCCCACGCCCTTCCGCTGGATGTGGCCAGCGCCGGCGACACCCCCGAAGCCGCGCGCGCCGCCCTAGATGAAGCCGTTCGGCTGTTCCTGGTCACGGCCCACGAAATGGGCACCCTGGAGCAGGTGCTCGAAGAATGCTCCTATGAGTTCCGTGGGGGTTGCTGGCGGGCGCCGGAGTGGATCGCTGTTGAGCAGCACTCAACCCTGCTGAGCGCCTGAGAATGCCCGCCTGGCGCCGGTGCACTGGAGGAGACTGGAGAAGGTCTTCCTCACGGCGGGCTTCGCCTTCGTCCGGCAGCAAGGCAGTCACCGCTCCTATTTCCGGCCCGGCACACTGCGCCCGGTGGTGATCCCGGCCTATGACGAAGTTCCGGTATCCGTTATCAAGGCCAACCTCCGGACCGCCGGAATCTCCCGCGAGGAGTACCTCCGACTGCTGGAGACCGTGTAGCCTCCTTCACTGCAGAGTGCGGTTTGCGGCACGGTCGCACTCTCGCCCAACAGATCGGCGACGTGCTACGCTCAGACCGCCTGGAGGAGGGCGTCTGCCGCCAGGAGGTCTGGAACGAGATCTGGACGGACCTGGAGCCTCCTGTGCGCGACTACCTCGTGGAGGTAATGAACGAGTTCGACCTGGGCTACCGGACTGAACAGCAGGCCATGGTGCTGGTGGACCGCCTGCCGCACCAGCCCCCGGCGTATCAACTGGAGGGTGCGCGCGGTGTTACGGTGGAATACGATTTCGCGACACGGCTACTGCCGGGTATTCCAGGGTATTTCGTGGCCCGTACGCACCGGTACGCGAGAAAGCACTGGCGAAACGGAACGTTTCTCGATGACAGCGACCCCGAGTCCGATGCGTGCGCAGTTCTGCGCTCTTCTGGCCCCGAGCGCCGCGTCATCCTCAGTGCCCGGGGGACGGCCCCGGCGGGCTTCTTCTACTACGTGCGCAAGGTCTTTGAGGACACGGTGCTCCCAAAATACCCGGGCCTCGAAGGCCGTTTCGAACGCTGGGTCCCCTGCACCTGTGGTGGGAGGAGCGGAGGCGTCTGTTCCCACCGATACCGGCTGGCCGACTTGCAGCGGCGCAGCAAGCCGACCATCGAGTGCATCGAGAGTGAGAAGGATGTGCCGGTGGTCGAGCTACTCTACGGCTTCGAGCTTGGCGGAGATCGCCTGGAGCAAGTCGTCCAGGAGATCCGGGAAACCAGAGCGGCGGTCCGGGAGGAATCGGCGGCAACGCGCGAGATGATCCGGCAGCTTCAAGAGCAGTTCCTGAGAGACCTGGACCGGGTTCAGAACCAGCCCGACTTCCAGGTGCCGATGGTCTTCACGCTCTGCCCGGCGGGCTGGCGTGGGGCGATGCCGGCGCTGGCCGAGGAGTGGCTCGAAGAGGGCGCTCTCGAGCGTTTGGATATCGAGAGACTCCCCGAACGGGGTGAGGATGCGGCCTTGTCCGCCATCTACGATCTGCTGAAGGAGCAATCCGACTGGCCGAGCCCTCGCGGACTGCGCCGCGCACGGACCCTGGCGAATGAGATCGTGTGGATCTGTCCGGAGCATGCCAAACGGACCGACTACTACCGCTCGCTGCTGTAGTCCCGACGTCAGCGGCGCTCTGAAGGCACGCCGCGGCGTTGCGCGGGGCACCCCGAGGGGAGTGTACTATAGACGGGAGGGTGTTGCATGAGCGGGCAACTCACCACGGTGGCTGTGCCGGACGAGTTGGTGGCCGCCCTGGACCGGCTGGTTGAGGAAGGCCGGGCGCGGAGCAGGAGCGAGTTGGTGGAGAGCGCATTGCGCCGCGAAGTGGCAGAGGCCCGCCGCGCTCGGGTGGATGCGGAGTTCCGCCACATGGCGAACGACCCCGACTACCAGGAGGAGGCCCGGTTGATCCTGGCCGAGTTCGCCCGTGCCGACTGGGAAGCGTTGCGGGAGAACGCGCATCCCGAAGCCGGGCCGCCACAACCATGAAGCGCGGGGACGTGTATGATGCTCGTCTGGACCCGGTAGAGGGGCCGGAGCAGAGCGGGTCACGTCCGGTGGTAATCGTCAGTCGTGATGTGATCAACGCTTCGAGTCCGATTGTGAGCGCTGCCCCGTGCACGACGTATCGCG
>VFZS01000137.1 GCA_016871095.1 Acidobacteriota bacterium | reverse complement strand
GTGAGCCGCGGGATGCAGTCCATGCGCATGGGCTCGATGATGCCCATGGACGTGAACGAGTGGGTGATCCGGCCGCTGCTGATGAACATCAGCGTGATCGGCCTGTTCGTCACCCCCATGATCAGCATGCGGCTGTTCGCCGAGGAGAAGTTCGCCGGCACCATCGAGCTGCTGATGACTTCTCCGGTGCGGGATTGGGAGGTGATCCTGGGCAAGTGGTTGGGGGCGCTGACTTTGTACGCCTCGCTGCTGGGAGTCTCGGCCATCAACCTGGGCCTGTTGTTCTTCTACGGTCGGCCGGACTGGAAGCCCATCCTGGTGGGCTACCTGGGGCTGCTGCTACAGGGCGGTTGCCTGCTGGCCATCGGGGCGTTCATCTCGACGACAACGCGCAACCAGATCGTGGCGGCGCTGATCACCTTCGACCTGTGCCTGCTGCTGTGGGTGTTCGACTGGGTAAGCTCTTACGAGACCGCGGCCTGGGCGCGGGTGATGTCCTACATCTCGGTGCTGACGCACTTCGAAGCGTTCTCGAAGGGCGTGCTGGACAGCAAGGACGTGGTGTTCTACCTGTCCTTCATCTTCCTGGGACTGTTCCTGACGGGGCGGTCGCTGGAGTCTCTCAGGTGGAGGGCCTAAGATGAAACTGGCATGGCTGAAAGCGCGGCAAACCAAGTACGCCGGCTACATTACGGTCTACATATTGGTGGTGGTGGGAGTGCTGGCGGCTCTCAACTGGCTGGCGCAGAGTTACAACAAGAGTTACGACTCGACTTCGAACAAACGCTACAGCTTATCGGACCAGACCGAGAAGGTGGTGTCGGGGCTCAAGCAGGACGTCAAGGTCACTTACTTCGACGAGACGGCGAAGTTCGACCAGGCGCGGGACTTGCTGGGCCGCTACGGGGCGCTGTCGCGGCGCTTCCAGGTGGCCTACGTGGACCCGCTGCGCAAGCCGCAACTGGCCAAGCTGGCCGGGGTGAACGTTATCCCGTCCACCTACCTGGAGGTGGGCAGCCGCAAGGAAGAAGCGCGCAGTTTGACCGAGAGCGACGTCACCAGCGCGCTGATCCGGGCGCTCAAGGGCCAGCGCACCATATGCGCGGTGCAGGGCAGCGGCGAGGCCGATCTGGAGGACAGCGATCCCTACGGCGCCAGCTTCCTCAAGCAGATCCTGGAGAAAGACAACTACAAGCTCCAGACCATCACCCTGCTGGAGAAGCCGGAGATCCCCAAGGACTGCACCATCCTGCTGGCGGGCGGTCCGCGGAAGGATTACACCGACGACGCCGTCAAGGTCATCCAGAGCTACGTTGAGGGCGGCGGGCGGGCATTCTTCATGCTGGGTCCCCCGCTCAAGCTGGGCCGCGAGCAGGTGAGTGAGAACGCGGGGCTGATGAAGACGCTGGAAGGCTGGGGCGTGACGCTGGACAAGGTCCTGATCGTGGACGCGCGCGGCCAGCGCAGCGGCCTGGGCGCCGACGTCTCGGTGGTCACCGACTACGACTCGCACACCATCGGCCGGGCAATGAAGAAGACCGGGACCATATTCCCCTTCGCCCGCTCGCTGGAGGTCAAGTCGGCGGATAAGGTCCAGGTGGAGAAGCTCTTTTCCACCGGGACGAGCAGCTACGCCACGAAGAACATGGGACCGGGCCCCATCTCCGTGGACGCCGACAGAGACAAGAAGGGCCCCTTCGCCATCGCCGCGGCCGGCACTTACGACGGCAAAGGCCGCTTCGTGGTGGTGGGCAGCGCCGACTGGGTCACCAACAGCTTCCTGGGCATTCCCTTCTTCGGCAACTCCGACCTGCTGCTGAACATGGCCAACTGGCTGTCGGCTGACGAGGAGCTGATCTCCATCCGGCCGAAGACCAGCGAGGACCGGCGGCTCACCCTGAACGTGCAGAACATGTGGGTGATCAAGTACCTGAGCGTATTCATCCTGCCCATCGCCGTGATCGGCGCCGGCGTGGTGGTGTGGTGGCGGAGGAGATGAGCCATGGGGCTGCGCAGGCTGCTGATCGCCGTGGCCCTGCTGGCCGTCCTGGGCGGCCTGGTGTACTGGGCCAACCGTGCCAAGAAAGCCGAAGCGGATAGGCCTTCTTCGGCCGCGCCCAAGCTGCTGTCGATCGCCGAGGACCAGTTCCAGAAGATCGAGATCCGCCCGAGCGGCGGCGAAGCCACCGTGCTGGAGATGGACGCTTCCGGCAAGTGGGAGATCACCGCGCCCCAGAAGCTGCCCGCCGATCAGGACGCCGTCAGCTCGCTGGTCTCGACGCTGGCTTCGCTCAACTCCGACAAGCTGGTCGAGGAGAAGACCTCCGACTGGGGGCCCTTCGGGCTGACCTCGCCGGGCCTTCGCGTCATCGTCACCAAGAAAGACGGCAAGGCCCACGAGGTGCAGATCGGCGACGAGGCGCCCGCTTCGAGCGGCTGCTTCGTCCGCCTGCCCGGCGACGCGAGGCTGTTCACCCTGGCCAGCTACCACAAGACCAGCCTGGACAAGACCTGGAAAGACCTGCGCGACCGCCGCCTGCTGCGCTTCGATTCCGACAAGCTGCTGCGGGTCGAACTGGCGGCCAAGGGCCAGACCATGGAGTTCGGCAAGAACGCCCAGAACGAGTGGCAGATCGTCCGGCCCGGTCCCTATCGCGCCGAGAGTTACCAGGTGGATGAGCTGGTCCGGCGGCTGCGCGACGCCAAGATGGACTCGGCCGTCACTGACGAGGAGATCAAGAAGGCCGCGGCGGCTTACGGCAGGGCCACCGCCGTCGCCACTGCCAAGGTCACTGACTCCAGCGGCGCGCAGCAGCTCCAGGTGCGCCGCGACAAGGACAAGAACTACTACGCCACCTCCAGCGCGGTCGAGGGCATACACAAGCTCACCTCGGACGTGGGCGACGGCCTGGACAAGGGCGTGGACGATTTCCGCAACAAGAAGCTCTTCGATTTCGGCTGGAACGATCCCACCAAGATCGACATCCGGCAGGGCGCCTCCGTCACCAGCTATCAGCGCTCCGGCGACAAGTGGCACCGGGCGGGCAAGCCGATGGACTCCACCACCATGCAGACCATGATCGACAAGCTGCGTGACTTGAGCGCGGTGAAGTTCCTGGAGAAAGGGTACGCCGCGCCCATCCTGGAGGCCACCATCACGTCCAACGAGGGTAAGCGCGTCGAGAAGGTGGGCGTCTCGAAGTCCGGCGGCAGCTTCCTGGCCCAGCGCGAGAACGAGCCGGCGGTTTACGAGCTGGACACCAAGGTGTTCGAGGAGTTGCAGAAGGCCATCGGAGACGTCAAGGAGGCGGAGCCGCAGAAGCAGGAGAAGAAATAGCTGGTAGCTTGTAGCCTGTAGCTTGTAGTGCCGCGCACAGCACCCCTACAAGCTACAACCCACAGGCTACACGCTACAAGCCACAGGCTACACGCCCCATGCACGGCCTGCTCACCGACCTGTACGAGCTGACGATGTCGGCCGGGTACTTCCAGGCCGGCAAGGCCGGCGAGGTGGCCACCTTCGATCTGTCCATCCGCAAGCTGCCGCGTGGGCGCGGCTTCGTGCTGGCGGCCGGACTGGCGCAGGTGGTGGACTACTTGCTGAGCCTGAGCTTCACCGGCGAGGACATCGGCTACCTGCGCGGGTTGAGCCAGTTCGCACAGGCGCCGGCGGGCTTCTTCGAGCGCTTGCGCGAGGTGCGCTTCACGGGCGACCTGCTCGCGGTCCCGGAGGGCACGGCGCTGTTCGCGGGCGAGCCGGTGCTCACCGTGCGCGCACCGCTGATGGAGGCCCAAATCCCCGAGACCTACTTGCTCTCCACCGTGGCCTTCCAGACGCTGGTGGCCACCAAAGCGGCGCGCATCGTCGAGGTGGCAGCCGGGCGCGGGGTGGTCGAGTTCGGCACCCGGCGGGCGCACTCGCCCGCAGCCGGCGTGCTAGCCGCCCGCGCGGCCTATGTCGGCGGCTGCCTGGGCACTAGCAATACCCTGGCGGGGCAGCGCTTTGGCATCCCGGTCTACGGCACCGCGGCGCACTCCTGGGTGCTGTCGTTTACCGACGAGATGGAGTCCTTCCGGCAGCTCCAGAAACTTCTGGGGCCGGCCACCATCTACTTGATTGACACTTACGACACGCTGGAAGGAGCGCGGCGCGCGGCCTCGCTGGGCCAGCCCATGTGGGGCGTGCGGCTGGACAGCGGCGATCTGGCGGAGCTGTCCCGCGGCGTCCGCCGCATCCTGGACGAAGCCGGCCTGGAGGAAGCCAAGATCATGGCCAGCGGCGACTTGAACGAGTACAAGATCCGCGAGCTGGTCGACGCGGAGGCCCCCATCAACGCCTTCGGCGTGGGCACCGAGCTGGTCACCTCGGCCGACGCGCCGGTGCTGGGCGCGGTTTACAAGCTGGTGGAGCTGGAGGCCGACGGCCACAAGCGCTACACCGCCAAGTTCAGCGAAGACAAAGTCACCCTGCCGGGGGCCAAGCAGATCTTCCGCTACCCGGATCACGACGTGATCGCTTGCGCCAGCGAGCAGGCCCCGGCCGAGGCCCTGCTGCGGCCCGTGATCCTGGGTGGGAAGCTGGTGAACCACCTTCCGGACGCGCGCCAGGCGCGAGCGCACGCGGCCGAATCCGTCCGGCGGCTGCCCGAGGCGTGCCGCCGCCTGGAGGACGCTGAACCTTACCCCGTCACCCACAGTGCCGCTTTGCTGGCCCTGCTCGAGCAGGCGCGGAGGAGAGGGTGCTGAAGAACTCGCTGGTCAAGCTGAAGCTTAACCCACCAGGTTCGCAACCGTTTGAGGCCGCCCGCGGGACATGCTTTAGCTTGTCCTCCCGCGGGACATGCTTTAGCTTGTCCTCCCGTGGGACATGCTTTAGCTTGTCCTCCCCGGAATCCGTGAGCGAGTTCTTCAGCACCCCCAGGAGCGTCGAATGAAAACCGTATTCTTCGACATCGACACGCAGATCGACTTTCTCTTCCCCGCCGGGGCGCTCTACGTGCCCGGCACGGAGAAGTTGCTGCCCGCGCTAGCGCGCCTGAACCGGTACGCCGCGGAGCACGGCATTCCGGTGATCTCGACCACGGACGCGCACGCCGAGGATGATCCCGAGTTCAACGACTGGCCTCCGCATTGCGTGTCCGGCACGCACGGCCAGCACAAGCCCGTCGAGACGCTGCTGGAGAAGCGCGTGACCATCCCCACCACGCCGGGCGAGTACGCGATCGAGGGCGCCCAGCAGATCATCCTCGAGAAGCAGGCGCTGGATCTGTTCAGCAACCCCAACCTGCCCGCGCTGCTGGAGCGGCTGGGAGCGGACCGCTACGTGGTCTACGGCGTGGTGACCGAGTACTGTGTGCGCTGCGCCGTGCTCGGCTTGCTGCGCGCGGGCCAGCGGGTGGAGCTGGTCGAGGACGCGGTAAAAGGCCTCGACGAGGAAGCCGCCCGCCGCACCCTGGAGGAATTCACCTCCCGCGGCGGACGGCTGACCACGGTGACCGAAGTGTGCGCCGGCTGAGCCGCGTAGCCAAGGTCCGCGGTAAGATGGTGCACGGGAGGGCGCAAGGCGATGGCGCACTCGCTCACGATCCCCAGCGCGGCCCGAGAGCATATCGAAGAGATGGTGCGGCGGATCGTGGACCGTTTCCATCCCGAGAAGATCATCCTGTTCGGCTCTCACGCCCGGGGGACGGCGGACCCGGACAGTGATGCCGACCTGCTGGTGGTGATGCCTGTGGAGGGTTCGCGGCGCAGGCAGGCCACTCAGATTGACCTGGCCCTGGCCGGCATTCGCCTGCCCGCTGACGTGATAGTGATCACGCCAGAGGATCTGGAGCGTAACGGGAACCGTCCCGGCACGGTGATCCAGTCGGCGGTGCGGGAGGGCCAGGTGCTGTATGAACGGCCATTCTGACCCGTCGGAGCTCGTGCGTCAGTGGATCGAGAAGGCCGAGAACGACCTCCGAAACGCTACCCACACGCTCACGCTTGAGGAAGACTGTCCCTTCGATACCGTCTGCTTTCACGCGCAGCAATGCGCTGAGAAGTACCTGAAGGCCTTGCTGCTGTCCGCCGGGGTTGATGTTCCCCGCACCCACGATCTGCGGGCTCTGATGCTGCTGATACCCGCACATCTCCCCTGGCGGCTCGATCTGGAGCGGCTGCTCGGGCTGAACCGTTACTCGGTGGAGGCCCGGTATCCAGGCGAGTGGGAACCCATCAGCCGGGACGAAGCGGAGCAAGCAGTTCGCATCGCCCGCGAGGTGCGCGCAGCGGTGCGCAAGCTCCTGCTCCTCGAAGGGCGGTAGGGGGCCCAGCCCGCACGCCCGCCCGGCTCAGGCCTTAACCAGGGTGCGGGTGATCTTGACCACGATGCCGGCCGCGGTGGGGTCCGGACAGCGGATGAACTCGGTGGTGACGCCATCGGGCTCGATGACCTTCTGGTAGGGCGTCCCCTGATAGGTCCAGGGCAGTACCGCGCCCCACTCCATGGCTCTCAGGATGCCGCTCATGGCGTCGCGCAGCCAGGGGCAGAGCTTGCCGAATTCCTGCGGGTAGGCGAACTTCTCGCCCACCTTGTGACAACGCGACTTGGGGCCTTCCACCACCTCGATCTCGAAGGTGTACCGCTTCCTGGGCGGCAGCACCACGGGCTGGGTCTGAGCGCCCTGCGCCATCAGGGGCGCCAGCGCTCCGCCGGCGGCACAGCAGCCGGCGGTGTTGAAGAACTCGCGACGTTTCATGAAACCTCCGCGGGTCCCAGTGTAGCGCGAAGCGCGGGCGGGGCGTCGCAGCGGAGGTTGCACCGGTGGCCGGGGGAGGATATACTGATATCTGATATCGATGACTAGGACAATCATCAGTCTGGAGGTGCAGGACAAGCAGTGGCTGGAACGCAGGGCCGCCGCCGAAGGGGTGCCTATGACCGAGTTGGTCCGCGAGGCCATCCGGCGCATGCGCCAGCAGGAGGATCTCTGCTTCGATGACCTGCTCCAGCAGACCAGCGGTCTTTGGAGGCATGGCGACGGGCTGGCGTACCAGCGGCGCGTGCGCAGGGAGTGGCGGTGAGAGTCCTGCTGGATTCGGTCGTTCTGATCGACCACTTCAACGGCGTGGCGGCCGCCACGTCCTACCTGAGGCGGCTCCAGGGAGAGGGCGCGATTTCCGTGGTCACCCGGGCCGAGGTGCTGTGCGGGTTCGAAACTGCGCAGGCGGAGCTGGCGAGGCGGCTGCTGGACCGTTTTGTCACGCTGCCGATCGAGCGGGATGCGGCGGACCTGGCGGCTGATCTGCGCCGGAAGCACCGCTGGCGGCTGCCAGACGCCTTTCAGGCCGCGCTGGCGCAGTTGCATGGGCTGAAGCTGGCCACGCGGAACCTTCGCGACTTCCCGCCTGACCGCTTCGACTTCGTGGTGGCGCCGTACACGGCGTGAGCCGGGCCGGCGGGGCGTCAGAGGACGTAAGAGGGCTGGTCGGGGCGAGTGGATTTGAACCACCGGCCTCCTGGTCCCGAACCAGGCGCTCTAACCAGGCTGAGCCACGCCCCGAATCTCTTTTGAGTGTACTGCCCGGCAGGGGTGCGCCGCAAGCGGAGCGTGCAGTTGTAGTCCGTGCGCAGCCAGGAGTTCGGCCAGGGGGCCGAACGCGGTCCAGGGGGACCGCCCCACAACGGCTAAGATGGGGAGTATGAGGCGCGTAGCGGCGTTGCTGACCGCAGTTTTGGCCCTCCAGGCCGCGCAGAGCACGCCGCCGAAGCTGCAAGTCATGGTTCTGGAAGGAGACCGCGCGGTCAACAACATCCGCCAGCGGACGGCGCGCGAGCCGGTGGTCGAGATCCGGGATGAGAACGACCGCCCGGTGGCCGGCGCCACGGTGACCTTCATTCTGCCCGAGAGCGGCCCCAGCGGTATCTTCCCCAACGGCAGTCACATCGTGTCCACGGTCAGCGACGAGAAAGGGCAGGCCGCCGGACTGGGCCTGCGCCCGAATCAGGTGGCGGGCGACTTCCAGATCCGCGTGACCGCCTCCTACCAGGGCCGGACCGGCAGCGCCTCGATCACGCAGACCAACGCCGGCAAGCCACCCTCGGCGATCTCGGGAAAGCTGGTGACCATCCTCGCCCTCGCGGGCGGGGCGGCCGCCGCCGGAGTGCTGGTATCCCGGAGCGACAGCGCCAGCGCGGGCAACGGGAAGGCGGGCCGGCCCTCCATCATTCCGGGTACGCCGGAGGTGGGGGGACCGCGATGAGAGCCGGGCGCGCGGGAATCGTCCTCGGCTGCCTGCCGGCGCTGCTGGCGGCGCAGCAGAGCATCCCGGCGGCGCGTATGGAATGCCCCGCCACCGCCGATCCCAAGCAGCAGCCCGCGGTGGCGCTGGTGCTGGCCAGCGGCCACTCCGCGCCCCTGTCGGTCCGCCTGACGCTGGCCTTCAGCCACAACGCCGTCAATCCGGCCGACGATCCGGCCATACAGTTCTCAGCGGGAGGGCGCACGGCCAGCCTCACGCTCGCCGCCGGAGGCACGCGGGCCGAAGCGGCGCTCCAATCCGGTGCGGTGGCCGGAACCATCCGCGTCACGGCGGCGCTCGAGGCGGGCGGAGTGAATGTGACCCCCGCGCCGGCGCCGGCCTGCGCGATCACCATCCCGCGCGCTGCGCCGGTGGTCACGGATATCCGCATCGAGCGCACGGCCACGGGCTTCAATCTCCTGGTGACCGGCTACTCGAGCCCGCGGCAGGTGCTGGAGTCGCGCTACCGGTTTACGCCCAAGCCCGCCTACCAGTGGCAGCCCATCGAGGTCGTCATCCCGCCCGAAACCCTCTCGGCGAGGTTCACGGACTGGTTCCGCGGCGGCTCCTCGGCGCAGTTCGGCAGCCAGTTCACCATGCTGCAACCCTTCACTTCGGACCAAAACGTGCACACCCTCGGCACGGTGTATGTCATTCTCCGAAACCTGGAAGGTCTCTCGAAAGAGGTGTCCGCGAGCTTTCCGTAGGCGGCTGATGTGGCGCCTGGCGGCGGGGCTGGCTGTGGCGGGCTGGGGCACGACCTGTGGCGAGCCGCCCCTGGCGCAAGCCGGGCCGGTGCTCGGCTTCGCCACCTACCTGGGCGGCGCCCGTGAGGACGAGGCCCGCGCCGTGGCGGTCGATGACGCCGGCTACGTCTATGTGGCAGGATACACCGACTCGGCGGATTTTCCCGTGACGCGGGCCGGGAAGCCGCTGGGGGGGAGCCGCGACGCCTTCGTGGCTAAGTTTGGCCCCGACGGGAAGACCCTCATTTGGGCCGCCTACCTGGGCGGGTCGCTTCCCGACGTAGCGCACGCCGTTGCGGTGGACGCCTCGGGCAACGTGTACGTGGCCGGCGAGACCCAGTCCCAGGATTTCCCGGTTACGCGGGGCGCGCTCCAGACCACCCACGGCGGGACCGAGTTCTCCCGAGACGCCTTCGTGGCCAAACTGAACGCCGCCGGCGACACGCTGCTTTACGCCACCTACCTCGGAGGCAACTACGACGACGCGGCCACCGCCATCGCCGTGGACGACGCCGGGAACGCCTACGTCACGGGCTGGACCTGGGCCGCGAACTTCCCCACGGTCAACGCCCTCAAGAGCCGGTGGAGCGGGGAGATCTGCGTGCTCGCGGTAAGCCCCTCGGGCGGCAATCCGATGGTGATGCATCCCTGTGAAGACGCCTTCGTCGCCAAGCTGAACCCTGCCGGCGGCAGGCTGATCTTCTCGACCTACCTGGGCGGGAAGAACCGGGACCTGGGCGCGGCGATCGCGCTGGACGCGCAGGCCAACGTCTGGGTGGCGGGCTCGACGCGCTCGGACGACTTCCCGGTCGCAAGCCCGGCGCAGGCCCGGCACGGCGGCGGGACGTGCGAGCTGCCCACCAGCAGCTTCAACCGCACGTGGGCCCGCTACACCTGTGAAGACGCCTTCGTGGTCAAGCTTCCTCCCGAGGGCCACGCGCTCGCGCTGGCCACGTTCCTGGGCGGTGATCGCACGGATCTGGCGCACGCGATTTCGGTGGCGGCGGACGGCAACGCTTACGTGGCGGGAGAGACAGCTTCTTCGGCTTTTCCCGCCACGCAGGGCGCGATGCAAACCACGCACCGCGGCGCAACGGATGCGTTCCTGGTCCGGTTCAGCGCCGCGGGGGCGTTGCACTTCTCGACCTTCCTCGGCGGCACCGGAGACGACCGCGCGGC
>VFZS01000136.1 GCA_016871095.1 Acidobacteriota bacterium | reverse complement strand
GATTCACGCCCTCTCCGGCGAGCAGGACATGCGGCGCATGGGAGGCTTGAAGGACAAGATCCCCGCCACCCACTGGACCATGCTGGCGGGGACGCTGGCCATCGCCGGCGTGCCCGGGCTGGCGGGATTCTTCTCGAAGGACGAGATACTGTGGCAGGCCTTCAGCGGTGGCTCGGTGTGGCTGTGGCTGGTGGGAGTGGCCACGGCGGGAATGACGGCCTTTTACATGTGGCGGCTGATGGCGCTGACCTTCTACGGGCAGAGCCGGGTGGAGCCGAAGGCAGCCGCGCACATGCACGAGTCGCCGCGCGTGATGACACTGCCGCTGGTGGCGCTGGCGATGGGCAGCATCGTGGCCGGCTGGATAGGAGTTCCCAAGCTGTGGAGCGCGTTCCCGGAGGCGTTCCGCACCTTCGAACACTGGCTCGAGCCGGTGGTGGGCGGGCACGCCGCGCACGGCGCGGAAGAGCACGCGCACTCGGCCTCGCTGGAGTGGCTGCTCATGCTGCTTTCGGTGGTTGTGGCGGGTGCGGGCATCGCCCTGGCCTGGCGGCTCTACCAGCGCCGCCCGGAGCAGGCTGAAGCGCTGAAGCAGGCCGCCGGGCGGGTCTACACCTGGGCCTACAACAAGTGGTACGTGGACGAGCTGTACGACCTGCTTTTCGTGAACGGCCTGTCCAAGGGCGGCGGCTCGGCCCTGGCCGCCTTCGACAACGCCGTGGTGGACGGCGGGGTGAACGGCACGGGCTGGCTGACGCGCTTCGCCTCGCGGGTGAGCATCTGGTGGGACACCTGGATCGTGGACGGGGCGGTGCGCCTGTCCTCCTTCCTCGTTAAGATGTCTTCCTTCCCGGCGCGGGTGTTACAGACCGGATATGTGCAGGTCTATGCGCTGGTATTTGTGCTGGGCGTGGCGCTGATTTTCGGTTACTATCTGATGCGTTGATTCCATGGGCTCTCACTGGCTGAGTTGGGTTCTGTTCACGCCGCTGGTCGGCATGGCGGTGCTGTTGCTGCTCCCCGCCTCGAAGAAGAACCTGATCCGGTGGTGGGCCAACCTGGCCGCGCTGGCCGGGTTCCTGGTTTCGCTGCCGCTGGTATTCCGTTTCGACAAGCACGCCGACGGCTTCCAGTTTGTCGAGCGCGCGGACTGGATTCCCGCCCTGGGAGTGAAATACTACATCGGCATCGACGGCATCAGCCTGCTGCTGGTGATGCTCACCACGCTGGTGGGCATGCTGGCCATCCTGTCGAGCTGGAGCGCGGTCCAGGAGCGGGTCAAGGAATACTACGCCATGTTCCTGCTCCAGCAGACCGGGATGATCGGGGTGTTCGTGGCCCTGGACTTCTTCATGTTCTTCGTGTTCTGGGAAGTGGTCCTGGTGCCGATGTACTTTATCATCGGGGTGTGGGGCGGGCCGCGGAAGCTGTACGCGGCGATCAAGTTCTTTCTGTACACGCTGGCGGGCGGCACGCTGATGCTGCTGGGCATCCTGACGCTGTACTTGCAGCACTTTCAGCAGCGGGGTTTCTACACTTTCGAGATCTCGGAGCTGATGAAGCTCAACCTCTCGCCCGGCCTGGAGCAGTGGGTCTTCTGGGCCTTCTTCATCGGCTTCGCCATCAAGGTGCCCATGTTCCCCTTCCACACCTGGCTGCCGGACGCGCACGTGGAGGCGCCCACGGCCGGGTCGGTGGTGCTGGCCAGCGTCCTGCTGAAGATGGGGACCTACGGGTTCATCCGCTTCTCGCTGCCGCTGTTGCCTCAGGCTTCCGCCAACGTGGTCATCGTGCAGGTGCTGGCCGCGCTGTCGATCATCGGCATTATCTACGGGGCCTTGGTCAGCCTGATGCAGCAGGACTGGAAGAAACTGGTCGCTTACTCGTCGGTAAGTCACCTGGGTTTCTGCACGCTGGGCATCTTCGCGCTCAACCCCAACGGCCTGGCCGGGAGCGTGATCCAGCAGATCAACCACGGGATCTCGACCGGCATGCTGTTCTTGATCGTGGGCATCATCTACGAGCGGCGGCACACCCGGGAGATCAAGGACTACGGCGGACTGGGCCACGTGATGCCGGTGTACGCGGTGGTCTTCGCCATTGCCATGCTTAGCTCCGCCGGGTTGCCGCTGCTGAACGGGTTCATCGGGGAGTTCACCATCCTGCAAGGGGCCTTCGAGGCCAGCCGGACCTGGGCGGCGCTGGCCGTCACCGGGGTGATCCTGGGCGCGGCCTACTTGCTGTGGCTCTATCAGCGCACGATGCTGGGCGAGGTCACCAACGAGAAGAACCGGCGGCTGCCCGATCTGAACCTGCGCGAGCTGGCGACTTTCCTGCCGCTTATCGCGTGGGCCGTCTGGATCGGCGTGTATCCCAAGCCGTACTTTGACGTGCTGGAGAAGCCGGTGGCGCAGATCGTCGAGCGCGTCCGCCCGGGTTACTTCGCTGGCAGGGCGGCGGCCCTCCACCCGCCCGCCGCCTCTAACCGCGCGCCCGCCATGGAGGCCGCTCGATGAGCCAGTACTACACCTCCCTGGACCACTTCGCGCTGGTGCCCGCCATCATGCTGGCGCTGTTCGGCTGCGCGGTGCTGCTGTTCGACTTCCTGCTGGCGCCCGGCCTCCGTCACCGCCGCTGGCTGCTGGTGTTCGTGGTGATCGGGCAGGCTTTCACCGGACTGGGGCTGTGGCGGCAGCAGAGCTACCTGGCGCAGCAGGGCCTGACCCAGATCAGCGCCTTCCAGGGCGCTCTCACCATCGACGGCTTCTCGCTGTTCTTCAACTGGGTGTTTCTGGCGGCGTCCTTCATCGTGGCGGTGGTGTCCTACCGCTTCCTGGAGATCGAAGGCGAGCACCACGGCGAGTACTACGGGCTGATCCTGCTGGCCAACTGCGGCATGTTCTTCCTGGCCACGGGCACGGACCTGGTGACGGTGTTCGTGGGCCTGGAACTGATGGCCCTGTGCTTCTACGTGCTGGTGGGCTTCCTGCGAGCCGACCGCCGCTCGAACGAAGCGGCCATGAAGTACCTGCTGCTGGGCGCGTTTTCGAGCGGGTTTCTGGCCTACGGTTTCTCGGTGATGTACGGGCTGGCCGGCTCGACGCGGCTGCGGGACGTGGCGCTGGCCATACAGGCGCGCGACCTTTGGGATCCGCTGGTGTTCCTGGCGCTGGCCACCACCATGGTGGGGCTGCTCTTCAAGGTCTCGGCCGTGCCTTTCCACATGTGGGCGCCGGACGCCTACGAGGGCGCGCCCACGCCGGTGACCGCCTACCTGGCGGTGGGCTCCAAGGCGGCCTCCTTCGCGCTGCTGATGAGGCTCTTCACCGGGCCGCTGTGGACGCTGCGGGAGGTGTGGGAGCCGCTGCTGGCCGTCATCGCGGTGGCCACGCTGACGCTGGGCAATCTGGCGGCCATCACTCAGACCAACATCAAGCGGCTGCTGGCCTATAGCTCGATCTCGCACGCGGGCTACATTCTGCTGGGGGTGGTGGCGGGCAATCCCACCGGCCTGAAGGGCGTCGCGGTGTACGTGCTGGTGTACACCTTCATGACGCTCGGGGCGTTCCTGGTGGTGGTGGCGCTGCGGCGCGAGGAGTTGTTGGGGGAGGACCTCGATGATCTGGGCGGGCTGATGAAGAAGAGCCCCATGCACGCGGTGTTGATGCTGATCTTCCTGGTGTCGCTGGCCGGCATCCCGCCCACCGCGGGCTTCCTGGGCAAGTATTACATTTTCCTGGCGCTGATCGAGACCCGGCATTACGTGCTGGCGGTGATCGGGACGCTGTACGCGGCCGTGGCGGTGTACTACTACTTCCGGGTGGTGCGTAGCATGTTCGCCGGCGAGGAGGCCGACCGCGTGCCGGTGGCTTCCAGTTATGGGTTGCGGTTGGCGCTCGGCATAACCGGCATTCTTACATTGGTTATCGGAGTCTATCCGGAACCGTTTCTGCGGCTGGCGCAGACTTCCCTGGCGCGGTAACTTGCTATGCTGAACTTCCTCCTGCATCCGCTGGTGATCGCGCTGGTCCTGTCGGGCGTGATGGTGGTGGCCTTTCCCTTGATCGCCGGCTACATGGTGCTGGCCGAGCGCAAGCTGCTGGGCGACTTCCAGGCGCGGCTGGGGCCCATGCGGGTAGGCCCGCACGGGATTTTGCAACCGCTGGCCGATGCCCTCAAGCTGCTGCTCAAGGAAGACCTGATGCCGGCGGACTCCGACCGCTTCCTGTACTGGATGGCGCCCTGCATCTCGACTTTCACCGCGCTGACCGCGCTCTCGGTGCTGCCCTTCAGCCAGCACGTCCAGGTGGCCGACGTGAACGTGGGGCTGCTGGTGATTTCCTCGATGTCGGCGGTGGGCGTGCTGGGCATCGTGCTGGGGGGCTGGTCGGCCAACAGCCACTATGCGCTGTTGGGGACGCTGCGCGGCGGCGCGCAGTTGATCAGCTACGAAGTGGCCCTGGCGTTTGGCCTGCTCAACGGCGTGATGATGGCGGGCACGCTCAGCCTGGCCGGCATCGTGCGGGCGCAGCAGGAGCGCGGCGTGTGGTTTGCCTTCGAGAACTACGGGCTGATGCTGCTGCCTTTCGTGATCTACCTGATCGCGGCCATCGCCGAGACCAACCGCGCGCCCTTCGATCTGCCCGAGGCCGAGTCCGAGCTGGTGGCCGGCTTCATGACCGAGTACAGCGGGTTCCGCTGGGCGCTGTACTTTTTGGCCGAGTACGTCAACATCTTCGTGGTCTCCGCGGTGGCGGTGACGCTGTTCTGGGGCGGGTGGCTGCGGCCCTTCCCCAGCGTGGGGTGGCTGGAGTATCCGCTCAACTACGGCCTGCCGCTGGCGCTGATGGCAGGCTCCGGGGTGATGTGCTTCCCGCTGGCGGGCCGGCTCAAGAGCCGGCTCAACGCCATGTTCCTGCGCCTGGTGGGGCTGGCCCTGGTGTTCCTGGGACTGGTCTTCGTGGTGCCGGTGGTGAACGCCGCGGTCATCGGCCTGTTCTGGTTCTTCCTCAAGGTGGCGGTGGTGGTTTACGCCATCATCTGGTTCCGGGCGACCTGGCCGCGGTTCCGCTACGACCAGCTCATGAACGTGGGCTGGAAGCGCCTCATCCCCCTGGGCATGGCGGTCATCCTGGTGAACGCCGTGGTGGGGATGCTGAAGGGGTAGTGGGCAGCGCCGCTTCGATCGCGGGCACCAGCCCCTCTCTCGCCGGCCGCTCAGAGCAACCTGTCAGAGGGACTTGCTGTGACGGCCTTCCTGCTCCAGTTCGGCCTCAGTCAAGCGGAAATACGGGACGCCGAGCCGCGAGGCCAGGTCGAGGAAGGACTCCCGTGACAGCCCCAGCAACTCGGCCGCCCTTCCGCTGGAGACCGCTCCCCTTCGGTAGAGTTCCAGCACGATCAGCTCGCGCGCGGTCTCCTGGATCGGACGTTCAAGGCCCTCGAGCAGCGTCACGAGTTCCGGGTCGAGTTCAACAGTCAACGTGCTCATCGCTGGGCCCTCCCTGCCTCAGGCAACCCGCGTGCCTGGGGGTGGTTCTGCACCCAGTATATGCCAGTGGCCCACCTGGCCGCGCCTGCGCTACGGCCAGCTCATGAACGCGGGCTGGAAGCGGCTGATCCCCCTGGGCACGGCGGTGATCCTGGTGAACGGGGCTGCCATGCACATGTGCGCGCCGATGCGAACGGCAGGCGGCTCGGGTCGGCCTGACCACCGTGCAGTTCTCCGCCCCGCTTAAGTTTGCGGGCGGCTCTTGGCCTGCTCCATGGCGATTTGGTTGATGTGGGCGAGCGCCTTGGCGCCGGAGGCGCCCTCGATGGCCTTCAGGGCGATGTCCTGGACCTGCTGCTTGGCCTCATCGAGCTGTTTCTGGAGTGCCGCAATCTGCGTGGCCTGGCGGGCGACCAACTCCTCGAACGTATTAACCCGCAATTCGGCCAGCCGCTTTTCCGACTCGGCGTCTCTCTTGAGAAGCACAATCTCTTGCTGGGACTTTGCTTCGGTCTCCCGTAGGGCCCGCGCCACCGCCTGATCGACCTCGGCCCGCAGACGCGCCGGGAATTCCGCCACCTCCTTGCGCAAAGCGAGCAGCTCTTGTTCCCCTTCGTGGAGAGCCGCCGCGCGCTGCTGCCAGTCCTTCTCGAGAGCTTCCTGCTTCTCCTTATTCTTCCTTTCCAGAAGCCGCAGGTCTTCTTCGTACTTGTCCTGGGCCTTCTTGCGCTCGAGGGTCTTCTTGTACTCGTACTCGTCGATTTCGCGCTGGCGCTGTTTCTTCAGGCTTTCTTCCTGCTCGCGGCGCTCACGCTCCGCAGCGCGGGTTTCCTCCTCCCACGCGGTGCGCCCGGCCGCGATCTCGGCCTCCAGCCGCTCCTTCTCGCGAACGAAATCCTGCACCATCTGATCGAGCGCGGTGGCGGCGACATCGATCTTATGCAGCCGCTCGAGTTCTTTGCGCTCGATGGCGACGGCCTCACGCACGGCGGCCAGACGCTCCACTTCCTCGGCCAGCCGGGAGGAGACTTCCGACAAGGCTCTCGAGATCTCAAGGCCGAGACCGGAGATGCGCTGGACTACGGTTTCGACCGAGAGTCCTTCGACCGCCTGGCGGATTTCAGTCTCGCGGAGGGCGGCTGCTTCCGCGGCCTTGGCGTCCGCAACCAGCCGGGCGCCTTCGACCTCCTTTCGGATGCCGGAGAACTCCTCAGCAACATCGGTCTTAGACCGCCTGGAGCGGGCGGGGGCCTTCACGGTTTTCGCAGCCATACGTATCACCTGCCTAACGGCATAGACTACCAGATTGGGAGCCGCACGGCAGGGGTTCGGGCCCAGCCAGGATCCGCACCCTGGTGGAATCACCGTTTGGAGCGGCCTCAGCAGGGGCCGGCCTGCCCCCAGGGAAGCCCCGAGGGGATGGCGCCGAGAACGATTCAATCCTTCTTGTCCTCCTGATTGCCGCGCCGATGGTCACGTGCGCGGTCAGCGGCTCGTTCCAGGTGGCGAACGTGGGCTGGAAGCGGCTGATCCCCCTGGGCATGGCGGTCATCCTGGTGAACGCCGTGGTGGGGATGCTGAAGGGGTGGTAAGGCCTCAGCCGGCGTGCGCCGCGTGGTAGACTGGAACCACGATGGATGTCGAGCGCACCATGGAGTTCATCCTGGAACAGCAGGCCAAGTTCTGGGCGGGCCTCCAGGAGATGAGAGAGCAGCAGGCGGCCACGCAGAAGGAGCAGGCGGCCTTGCGGCAGGATCACGCCGAGTTGCGTTCTTTGGTGGTGCGCCTGGCCGAGCATCAGCTAGGTTTGGCCCAGCACTTCGATCAGTTCCAGCAGGAGACGAGAGCTGCCCTGCTGACGCTGGCCGAGACGCAACAACACACCGACGAGCGCCTGAACGCGCTGATCACGGTGGTGGATGGGGTGGTGCGGCGTCTTCCACAGCAGTAGCCGAACCGCATCCCGCCAACGTTCCCGAGGGATCTGCTTCCGCGCCGCTTGGCCGCGCCTGCGCTACGACCAGCTCATGAAGGTGGGCTGGAAGCGGCTGATCCCCCTGGGCATGGCGGTCATCCTGGTGAACGCCGTGGTGGGGATGCTGAAGGCGGGGTGAGGCCCACGCCGACCGCGGAGCGGTCCGCGGACCCGGTAAGCAGCGGGGACGAGGCCCCGGTTCATCCGGCGGTCTTCTGCTCCGGTTTTTCCGCTTCCTTGGCGGCGCCGGTGGACATGTTCAGGCCGAGCTGCGCGGCGACGGCGGGGAGGTTGAGTCCCAGGGCCTCCAGTTGCTGGAGCAGGTTGAACACGATGGCCGGACCGGTCTTGGCCAGGCGCGCGGCTCCGCTGCCACCGCCGTCGCCACCGCCCTGGTCGATGACCACCAGCTTGTCGATGTTGCCCAGCGGCGCGGCCACCGCTCCGAAGATGCCTGTGGAAGCCTGCAAGATGGCCGGCAGCTTATCCAGAATGGTCTGGAGCTTGGCGGCCTCGTTGAACTGCTGCCAGGCTTCGGCCTTGCGCAGGATGGCGGCGGCTTCGGCGACGCCCTGAGCTTCGATGGCCTTGGCCTGGGCCAGGCCCACAGCCTCGATCCTGGACGCCTCGGCCTTGCCTTCGACCTCAACGGCGGCGGCCCTTCCGAAGCCTTCCTTGCGCAGTTTCTCCTGTTCGGCCTCGGCCATGGCGATGAGCGCGGAACGGCGGCCTTCGGCCTCGAGGATGGCGGCCTGCTTGGCGGCTTCGGCGCGGACGATGGCGGCCTGCCGCTCGGCGTCGGCGGGCTTGATGACGGTGGCTTCCAGTTCCTTCTGCTTGCGCTGGACCTCCTGCTCCTGCACGGAGATCAATTCCTGCGTGCGAGTGCACTCGACCTTGACCTCCTCGGCCACGACCGCCTGGCGCGCCTGGGCCTCCGACAAGGGACCCGCCTGCTTGGCGCGCGCCTGCTGCGTATCCACTTCCGCTCGATACTGGGCCTGCCGGATCTGGAAATCGCGCTCCGCCTGGGCGATCTCGGCGTCGGCGGCGAACTTGGCGCGCTCACCTTCCTGGAGGGCCTGAGCGGATTTGATTTTGGCGTCGCGGGTGGCCTCGGCCTCGCCGATGGTGGCATCGCGCTTGACCTCGGCGGTGCGGCGCTTGCCCAGCGCGTCCAGGTAGCCTTCCTCGTCGCTGATCTCCTGGATGGTCAGCACGTCCACCCCGATGCCCATCTTCTCCAGATCCACCGCCGCCTCACTGGTCAGCTTCTGCGCGAAGCTCTGCCGGTCGGAGTTGATCTCCTCCACCGTGAGGGTTCCCAGGATGGAGCGCAAGTGGCCTTCCAGCGTCTGGTAGATGACCTTCTGAGTCTGATCGTGGGTCATGCTCAGGAAGCGCTCGGCGGCGGCCTGCAACGAGGTGTCGTCGCTGCGGATCTTGACGTTGGCCACCGCCTTGACCGAGACCGGCACGCCCTTGAGCGTATACGCCCGCTTGATCTCCAGCGGGATGGTCATTACGTTCAGGGAGAGATACTCGACCTTCTCCAGCAGCGGGAACTTCAAGGCCGCTCCGCCCTTGACCATGCGATACCCCACCACCCGCCCGTCCGCCAGCTTGCGCTTGCGGCCGCTCAGCACGGCCACGGCGTTCGGCGATACTTTCAGGTAGTTCCGGCTGAACAGCCAGGCGGCAATGAACAGACCCATCACCACCAGCAGGACCACTACCGGGAGCAACAAGCGGGAAAACTCGGTGAAGAGCGTCTCTTCCATCACGGGCAACCCTCCTTTGAGAACCACAACCGCACGCTAAGGTCTACGGACAATCACGGTTTCCCCCAGCACCTCTTCGATGCGCACCACAGCGTTCTCCGGAATGGCCTCGTCGGCCTGAGCCCGGGCCAGTTTGTCGATGAGCCCCTCGCCCAGCCGGCAACGCACCTGGCCGATTCCGCCCGCCGGGATGCCCACCACCACCCGGGCGGTCTGCCCCACCAGGTCCGCGGTGCGCACCTCGGTGCTGGCCTGCTGGCCCCACAGGAAGCGCGCAAAGGCATAAATGATGGACGCGAAGACCACGCCGCTGCCGAATCCCAGGCCCGAGGCAGGCAGCGGGCCCATTCCGTAATGCGTTCCGATGGCCCCGAAGCCTCCGAACGCGGTCACGAAAACGGCCAGGATGCGGGTGCTGAAGATGCCCGGACCCCCGTGGTCCAGGGCGTGATCCAGCCCGCCGTCGTGATCGAATCCGCCTCCCAGGTGCTCGAAGATCTCGCCGAACACCAGCGAGATCAGCAGGAACAGAAAGCCGATGGCGGCGATCCCCAGGAAGATGCTCAGGGCGGAGAACTGCGTGAAGAATCCAGCCATCGGCGGCACCTCCGCGCGCGCAGTCTAGCGGGCCGGCATGCGGCTTCGCGGCCCTTCACAGTATACACCCTCGGGCACACGCCGCGATTACACATCCATACCTGGAGTGTTCGACAATGGTGAACCGGTTCCCAATGACCATGAAGACCAGCACATTCACTCTGCTCCTGACGGCGGCCCTTTCTGGCAGCCCTCCCCCGGCGCCGGCCAGCGGCGCGGATGTGATCCGGGCCATGTACCAGCGTTACCAGGGCAAGTGGTACTCCAACCTCGAGCTGGTCCAGAAGGTCAGGGTGTTTGGGGGCGGCAAGCAGATCCGCGAGGAGGTATGGAAGGAGACGATCCAGTTGCCCGGCAAGGTCCGCAGCGAGATCGGCGAGGCCGCCGCCGGCAACGCCGAGATCTAC
>VFZS01000135.1 GCA_016871095.1 Acidobacteriota bacterium | reverse complement strand
ACGATCGGGCACATCGATCACGGCAAGACCACCCTGACGGCGGCCATGACCCGGGTGTTGGCCAAGGCCAACCCCAAGGTGAAGTTCCGCAGTTTCGACTCCATCGACAACGCGCCGGAGGAGAAGGCGCGGGGCATCACCATCGCCATCGCGCACGTGGAGTACGAGACGGCCAAGCGGCACTACGCGCACGTGGACTGCCCGGGGCACGCCGACTACATCAAGAACATGATCACCGGGGCGGCGCAGATGGACGGGGCCATTCTGGTGGTGGCGGCCACCGACGGGCCCATGCCGCAGACGCGGGAGCACATTCTGCTGGCGCGGCAGGTAGGGGTGCCCTACATCGTGGTGTGCCTGAACAAGGTGGACGCGGTGGATGATCCGGAGCTGCTGGACCTGGTGGAGCTGGAGGTCCGGGACCTGCTGACCAAGTACGAGTTTCCGGGCGAGGAGATTCCGGTAGTGCGGGTATCGGCCTTGGGAGCGCTGAACGCCGAGGAGCAGTGGGAGAAGGGGGTGCTGGAGCTGCTGGAGGCGGTGGACAACTACATTCCGCTGCCCAAGCGGGACGTGGACAAGGCGTTTCTGATGCCCATCGAGGACATTTTCTCGATCCAGGGGCGGGGCACGGTGGTCACCGGGCGCATCGAGCGGGGGGTGTGCAAGGTGGGCGAGGAAATGGAGATCGTGGGTTTCCGCGACACCCAGAAGACGGTGATCACGGGCGTGGAGATGTTCAAGAAGATCCTGGACCGGGGCGAGGCGGGCGACAACGTGGGCCTGCTGCTGAGAGGGATCGACAAGGACGCCGTGGAGCGGGGCCAGGTGGTGGCCAAGCCGGGTTCGATCACGCCGCACCCCAAGTTCCGGGGCGAGGTGTACGTGCTGAGCAAGGAGGAAGGGGGGCGGCACACGCCGTTCTTCCCGGGCTACCGGCCGCAGTTCTACTTCCGGACCACGGACGTGACCGGGGTGGTGACGCTGCCGGAAGGCGTAGAGATGGTGATGCCGGGCGACAACGTGAACCTGGAAGTGGCGCTGATCACGCCGGTGGCCATGGACAAGGGGCTGCGCTTCGCCATCCGCGAGGGCGGCCGCACGGTGGGCGCCGGCACGGTGACCGAGGTGGTGGAGTGAGAGGGGCCTGTAGCTTGTAGATCGTGGCGCGTGGAAGCGAGCTTCCACGGGCTACCAGCTACGGGCCACAAGCGACAAGCTTATGATACGAGAGCGCATTCGGATTCGATTGAAGGCGTACGATCACCGGGTCCTGGATCAGTCCACCTCCGAGATCGTCGAGACCGCCAAGAGGACCGGGGCTCAGGTGGCGGGGCCCATTCCGCTGCCCACCATCAAGAACCGGTACACGGTGAACCGCTCGCCGCACGTGGACAAGAAGTCGCGCGAGCAGTTCGAGGTTCGCACCCACAAGCGGCTGCTGGACATCCTGGAACCCACCCAGGACACCGTGGATGCGCTCATGAAGCTGGACTTGCCGGCGGGCGTGGACGTGGAAATCAAGGCGTTCGGCAAGGATAAGAGATGAGGGCGGGAGTCGGAAGGCAGAATCCAGAAGTCAGAACACGGCGGCCCCGGCTGCCCGGGGAAGCCCTTCTGACTCCTGACTCCTGAGAAGCATATGTCTCCAGGGATTTTAGGCAAGAAGATCGGAATGACGCAGGTGTTCCGGGCCGACGGGCAGGTGGTGCCCGTGACCCTGCTGAAGGCGGGGCCCTGCGTGGTGGTGCAGACCAAGACGCCGGTGGCGGACGGTTACGGCGCGGTGCAGTTGGGGCTGATGGAATTCGTCAAGCCGCGGCGCATCAACCGGCCCCTGACGGGGCACCTCAAGCGGCACGCCGGCGTGGAGGGCGTCAGGTTCCTGCGCGAGCTGCGGCTGCGGCCCGACGACGACGACCTGAAGCCGGGCGACCGGGTGCTGGTGGACCAGTTCAAGCCCGCCGACAAGGTGGACGTGACCGGCATCAGCAAGGGACGGGGTTTCGCCGGGGTGGTGAAGCGGCACCATTTCCGCGGCGGCGACGCCACGCACGGCTCGATGTTCCACCGGGCGCCGGGATCCATCGGCGGCTCCAGCTACCCCTCGCGGGTGTGGCCGGGGCAGCGCATGGCGGGTCACATGGGCACCCAGCGGGTGACCGTGCGCAACCTGGAGATCATCGAGGTCAACACCGAGGACAACGTGCTGGTGGTCAAGGGCGCGGTGCCGGGGCCCAACGGCGGCTACGTGGTCGTGCGGCGGGCCAAGAGGTAAGCGCGATGCCGAACGTGGACGTGGTGGATCTCAACGACCAGAAGGTGGGCGAAATCGGCCTGGCCGACCGGGTGTTCGCGGCCGAGGTGAACGAGGCCCTCCTGTACGAGGCGGTGCGGCACTACCGGGCCTGCCTGCGGCGGGGCACGGCCAAGACCAAGACCCGGCACGAGGTCTCGGGCTCGGGCCGCAAGCTGTGGCGGCAGAAGGGCACGGGGCGGGCGCGCGTGGGCTCGATTCGCTCGCCGCTGTGGCGGCACGGCGGGACGGTGCATGGGCCCCAGCCACGGGACTACAGCTACAAGCTGCCCCGCAAGATGCTGCTGGGGGCCTTGCGCTCGGCGCTCTCGGCCAAGCTGCGGGACGGCGAGTTGAAGGTGGTCCAGTCCTTCGTGCTGCCGGACCACAAGACCAAGACCGTGCGCGCGGCGCTGACCCGCCTGGCGGGAGAGGCCAGCGTGCTGATGGTGGACAACCAGGCCAGCCGCGACCTCGCGCTGGGCTCGCGCAACCTGCCCGGGGTGACCCTGCTGCCCAGCCGCGAGGTCACCACCTATCATCTGCTGCGCCATCAGCGGGTGCTGCTCAGCGAAGCCGCGGCGCTGAAACTCTCGGAGGCGCTGTCGCGATGACCATCTATCAAGTTATTCGGCGTCCCATCGTCACCGAAAAAGGCGTCCAGAAGAAGGAAGACGAGCGCACCCTGTGCCTGGAGGTCTCCCCCGAGGCTAACAAGACCCAGATTCGCGCCGCGGTGGAGAAGCTCTTCAAGGTCAAGGTGGAGAGCGTGCGCACGGTGAACAACCTGGGCAAGTTGCGGCGGCGGGGCCGCTTCTCCGGCTACCGGCCGGACTGGAAGAAGGCCTACGTCAAGTTGCGGGCCGGGCAGAAGGTGCCGGAGTTCGCGGAGGTCTGACATGGCCATCAAGAAGTATCGTCCCACCACCCCCACGCGGCGCTTTCAGAGCGTGGTTTCCCGCGAAGGACTCAGCCAGAAGAAGCCGGAGCGGGCGCTCACGGTGGGCAAGAAGCGCACCGGCGGGCGCAACAATACCGGTTCGCTGACGAGCTGGTTCCGCGGCGGCGGGCACAAGAAGAGCTACCGCGTTATCGACTTCAAGCGCGACAAGAGCGGGGTGCCGGCGCGGGTGGCGGCCATCGAGTACGACCCCAACCGCTCGGCGTTTCTGGCCCTGCTGCACTACGTGGACGGGGAGAAGCGCTACATACTCCAGCCGGACGGCCTGGCAGTGGGCCGCACGGTGCTGGCCGGGCCGGAGGCCGACATCCTGGTGGGCAACGCCTTGCCGCTCAAGAACATCCCCGCCGGTACGGTGGTGCACAACATCGAGCTGAAGCCGGGCAAGGGCGGGCAGATGGCCCGCGCGGCGGGCGCCTCGGCGCAACTGGTTTCCAAGGAGGGCGGCTACGCGCTGCTGAAGCTGCCCAGCGGGGAAGTGCGGCGCGTGCTGGTGGATTGCATGGCCACGGTGGGCCAGGTGGGCAATCTGGACCACGAGAACATTTCCCTGGGCAAGGCCGGCCGGTCACGCTGGCTGGGCCGGCGCCCGCACAACCGCGGCGTCTCGATGAACCCGGTGGATCACCCCCACGGGGGCGGCGAGGGCAAGACCTCGGGGGGCCGGAATCCGGTGACTCCCTGGGGCCAGCCCACCCGCGGCTTCAAGACGCGCAACAACAAGCGCACCGACAAGTGGATCGTCACGCGCAGGGGGAAGAAGTAGATGGCTTGTGGCTTGTGGCTCGCAGCTTGTAGGGGTGGGCGGGGGGCTCTCACAGGCCACCGACCGCCGCCTACAGGCTACAGGCTACAAGCTACACGCTCTTGAGGAACTTATGGGCCGTTCGATCAGCAAAGGACCGTTCACGGACACACACCTGACGGACAAGGTGGCGGTGCTGAACGCCAAGAACGAGAAGAAGGTCATCCGGACCTGGTCGCGCCGTTCGACCATCCTGCCGGAGTTTGTGGGTCACACCCTGGCCGTGCACAACGGCAAGAAATTCATCCCCGTGTACATTACGGAGAACATGGTCGGGCACAAGCTCGGCGAGTTCTCCCCGACCCGGGTGTTCAAGGGGCACGCGGCCAAGTCGGGGACGGAGAAGTCGTCCCGGCCGGCATGAGGTAAGCGCCATGGAAGCCAGAGCGGAAGCCAGATATGTGCGGGTTTCGCCGCAGAAAGCGCGGCTGGTGGTGGACCTGATCCGGGGCCGCAACGCGGGAGAGGCCATCACCTTGCTGCGCGGGACCAATAAGCGCATCGCGCCCATGGTCGAGAAGGTGCTGCGCTCGGCCATCGCCAACGCGGAGCACCGGTCGGCGGAAGTGGACGTGGACAAGCTGGTGGTGGCGGAAGCCTACGTCAACGAAGGGCCCCGCGTGAAGCGGTTGCGGCCGGCGCCCATGGGGCGGGCTTACCGCTACCAGCGGCGCATGGCGCACATCGCCATCACGGTGGCGGAGGCCTGAGGCGGGAACATGGGACAGAAAGTACATCCATACGGATTTCGGCTGGGGTTCAACAAGACCTGGCGGTCCCGCTGGTTTGCCAAGCAGGACTACGGCAAGCTGCTGGTGGAGGACTTGGAGCTGAAAGACAGCCTGCGGCAGCGGCTGAAGGCTGCTGGCGTCAGCGCGATCGAGGTGGACCGGCCCGGCAACAAGCTGCGGGTGACCATCCGCACCTCGCGCCCGGGGATCATCATCGGTCGCAAGGGCGCCGAGATCGAGAAGCTGAAGCAGGACCTGACCCGGCGCACGCGGCGGGATGTGTTCATCGACATCCAGGAGGTGCACAAGCCGGAGCTGGACGCGCAACTGGTGTCGGAATCCATCGCCCTCCAGTTGGAGAAGCGGGTGGCTTTCCGGCGGGCCATGCGCAAGGCGGTGGACTCGGCGCTGCGCTTCGGCTGCAAGGGGATCAAGGTGCGGGTCTCCGGGCGGCTGAACGGGGCGGAGATCGCGCGCAGCGAGTGGTACCTGCAAGGGCAGTTGCCGCTGCACACGCTGCGGGCGGACATCGACTACGGCTTCAGCCAGGCCTACACCACCTACGGGGTGATCGGCATCAAGACGTGGATCTACAAGGGCGACCTGCTGGGTGGCGCGCACACCCGGAGCGTGGCTGAGCCGGAGCCGCGGCGGCCGCGGGAGCGCCGCGAACGGCGCGGTCCCGCGCCCGAAGCGGTGGCTCCGCCGCCCGTTCCCGTGGAAGCGCCCGCCAGCGCCCGCACCGCGCCCATGCTGCCGCCGCTGACGCCGCCGCCGCCGCCGGCCTGGAAGCAGGAGACCCCCGGCGGGACCCCGCCGCCTCCGCCCACCGAGACCAAGGAGAGCTGACCGCCATGTTGATGCCCAAGAAGGTCAAGTTCCGCAAGCAGCACCGCGGGCGCCGCACCGGCAAAGCCTGGCGGGGCAGCCAGCTCGCTTTCGGCGACTTCGGGCTGAAAGCGATGGAGGCGGCCTGGATCACCGACCGGCAGATCGAAGCGGCCCGCGTGGCCATCACCCGCTTCATCAAGCGGGGCGGCAAGGTTTGGATCCGGGTGTTCCCGGATAAGCCCATCACCAAGAAGCCGGCCGAGACGCGCATGGGCAAGGGAAAGGGCGCGCCCGAAGGCTGGGTGGCGGTGGTGCGCCCGGGCCGGATCCTTTTCGAGATGGAAGGCGTGGCCCTGGACGTGGCCCGGCGGGCCATGGCCCTGGCGGCCCACAAGCTGCCCATCCCCACCCGCATGGTGGCGCGGCCCCACCTGGAGGCGAAGACCCATGAAGGCTGACAAGCTGCGCGATCTGGACGTTAAGGAGCTGGATTCGCAGGCCCGCGAGGCGGAGGCCCAGTTGTTCCACCTGCGCCTGCAAATGGGCATGGGCCAGCTCGAGGGCCTCAAGAAGTACCGGGCGCTGAAGAAGGACCGGGCTCGCATGCTGACGCTGTTGCGGGAGAAGCAGGCGGGCAAGAAAGGGTGAATCCCGTGGCGGAGCAGGCAGCACAGACTCGCAAGAACGAGAAGGTAGGGCAGGTGGTCTCGACCTCGATGCGCAAGACCATCGTGGTCGAGGTTTCCCGGCGGGTGACGCACCCCCGCTACCGCAAGGTGGTGAGCCGGCGCAAGAAGTTCTACGCTCACGACGAGGAGAGCCAGGCGCGGGTGGGCGACACCGTGCGCATCATCGAGAGCCGCCCGCTGAGCCGTCTGAAGCGCTGGCGGCTGCTGGAGGTGGTGCGGCGCGCGGCGCTGGTGGGAGTGCACGACACGGAGACCTCCCAGCCGGATGTGACCCGGAAGACGGATCGTGGAGCATAGCGGGCGGGCCCGGGCGGTCCGCGAGGCGTGAGGAGACACGGCGATGATTGGCATGCGAACCATTCTGGAGGTGGCCGACAACAGCGGCGCCCGCAGGTTGCAGTGCATCCTGCCGCGCGGCGGCGATAAGGGGCCGCGCGCGGGGCTGGGCGACGTGGTTACGGCCAGCGTCAAGGAGGCGGCTCCGGACTCGCAGATCAAGAAGGGCAAGGTGGTGCGGTGCGTGATCGTGCGGATGCGCAAGGAAACCCGGCGGCGCGACGGCACCTACATCCGCTTCGATTCCAACGCCGCCGTGCTGATTAGCCCGGAAGGCGAGCCGGTGGGCACGCGCGTGTTCGGACCGGTGGCGCGCGAGCTGCGCGACAAGCGGTTCATGAAGATCGTGTCGCTGGCTCCGGAGGTGATCTGATGGCGCGCTCGAGCAGCCGTTACCGTCCCCGGCGCCCCACCGCGGCGCGGGCGCCCCAGCGCACCCGGTTGCGCAAGAACGACACAGTGGAAGTGATCACCGGCAAGGACAAGGGCAAGCGGGGCCGCGTGCTGAGCGTGGATCCGCGCACCGGCCGGGTGCTGGTCGAGGGAGTGCAGATGGTCAAGCGGCATACCCGCGCCAATCCCACCCGGCAGATCAAGGGCGGGGTGGCCGAGCGGGAGCGTCCCATCGCCGCCTCCAACGTGATGCTGGTGTGCAGCGAGTGCGGCCCGGTGCGCATCGCCCACCGCGTGGACGAGGGCGGAGGCAAGGCGCGGCGCCTCCGGGTGTGCCGCAAGTGCGGGGCCCCGCTGGACAAGAAAGGGTAAGCCATGCCGGCCAGACTCAAGGAGCATTACAGGAAGAACGTAGTCCCCAGCCTTCAAAAGGAGTTCGGCTACGGCAACCTCATGGCCGTGCCGCGCCTCGAGAAAATCACCCTGAACGTGGGGCTGGGTGAGGCCACCCAGAATCCCAAGCTGATGGACGGGGCGGTGAACGAGGTGGGGCAGATCACCGGACAGAAGCCGGTGGTGACCAAGGCCCGCAAGTCGGTGGCGGCCTTCAAGCTGCGCACCGGCATGTCCATCGGCTGCATGGTCACCCTGCGGGGCGAGCGCATGTACGAATTCTTCGACCGGCTGGTCAACGTGGCGCTGCCTCGGGTGCGCGATTTCCGCGGGCTGTCCCCCAAGAGTTTCGACGGGCGCGGCAACTACACGCTGGGGATCCGGGACCAGCTCATTTTCCCGGAGATCGACTACAACAAGGTGGACAAGATCAAGGGCATGAACATCTCGATCACCACCACCGCCAAGACCGACGCCGAGGGCTTGGCGCTGTTGCGGCATCTGGGAATGCCGTTCCGGCAGTAGCCGGCAGGAGATAGAAGTCAGGAGCCAGAATGGCTACTACAGCGAAGATCGCGAAAGATCGAAGGCTAGAGAAGGCGAGGACCGGCAAGACACCCAAGCTGCGCTGCCGGCACCGCAACCGGTGCTGGCGCTGCGGCCGGCCCCGCGGCTACCTGCGCAAGTTCAGGCTGTGCCGGATCTGTTTCCGGGACCTGGCCCTGAAGGGCGAAGTGCCCGGGGTCATCAAGGCCAGTTGGTAAGGAGCATAGCGCCATGCTGACCGATCCCATCGCCGACATGCTGACCAGGATCCGCAACGCGCTGGCCGCGCGGCACCCCAAGGTGGACGTGCCGGCCTCGCGGCTAAAGACGGAGATCGCACGCATACTGAAGGAAGAAGGCTACATTCAGAACTTCAAGGTGGCCGAAGAGGGCGTGCGCAAGACCATCAAGGTGTACTTGAAGTACCAGCCCAGCGGCCGCCCGGTGATCTCGCGGCTGGAGCGGGTGTCGCGCCCCGGGTCGCGGGTGTACGTGGGCCGCGACGACGTGCCCCGGGTGCTGGGCGGTTTGGGTGTCAACATCCTGACTACGCCCCGCGGGGTCATGACCGGCCGCGACGCGCGCCAGGCGGGCGTGGGCGGAGAGATTCTATGCCAAGTGTGGTGAGGGGAGTGGTCCTGCCATGTCGAGAGTAGGTAAGAAACCGATCCCGCTGCCGAAAGGAGTCAAGGTCACCCTGGGGCGGGAACTGGTGGTGGAGGGTCCCAAAGGCCAGCTGGAGGTGCCGGTGCCGCCCGGCATCCAGGTCCGGCAGAGCGACGGGAGCCTGGTGCTGACCCGCGAGGACGACCAGCACAGCGCCCTGCACGGGCTGACGCGGGCGCTGGCGGCCAACGCCGTCCAGGGCGTCTCGACCGGATTCACCAGGGAGCTGGACATCGTGGGCATCGGCTACCGCGCCGACGTCAAGGGCCGGGTGGCCACCTTCACCCTGGGCTACTCGCACCCCATCGAGGTCCTGCTGCCCGAAGGCGTGGAACTGAAGATCGAAAAGCAGACCCACCTGGTGCTCAGCGGCGCGGACCGGCAGATGCTAGGGCAGGTGGCGGCCAACATCCGGGCGCTCCGGCCGCCCGATCCTTACAAGCAGAAAGGCATCCGCTACACCGGCGAGGCGCTGCGCAAGAAGGTCGGCAAGACCGGAGCGGGGGCGAAATGATCCAGAAAGTATCCCGAGACGCTAACCGGCGCAAGATCCACGCCCGCCTGCGGCGCAAGGTGCAGGGCACCTCCCAGCGGCCCCGCCTGGCGATCTTCCGCAGCCTGCACCACATTTACGCCCAGCTCATCGACGACGGCCAGGGACGCACCATGGCGGCGGCCTCGACCACCGAGAAGGGCGCCCGGCTGGGCGGCGGCGGCAACCTGGAAGGCGCCAAGGCGGTGGGTAAGCTCATCGCCGAGCGGGCCAGGGAGAAAGGCATTCAGCAGGTGGTGTTCGATCGCGGCGGGTACCTCTATCACGGACGCGTGAAGGCCCTGGCGGAGGCCGCGCGCGAGGGTGGACTGGAGTTTTAGGCGCATGGCACTGGCAACCGTAAAACCCATCAGCCCGCAAGGCTTGAACCTCAAAGAGAACGTGGTGTCGATCAACCGCGTCACCAAGGTGGTCAAGGGAGGCAAGAACCTGAGCTTCTCCGCCCTGGTGGTGGTGGGCGACCCCGAGGCCAAGGTAGTGGGCTTCGCCACCGGCAAGGCCCGCGAGGTTCCGGCGGCCATCAAGAAGGGCATCGAGGCCGCCAAGAAGAAACTGCGCAAGATCAACGTCCGAGCGACTACCATCCCGCACGTGGTGCTGGGGCGCTTCGGCGGCGGGCAAGTGCTGCTGAAGCCGGCCCCCGAGGGCACCGGGGTGATCGCCGGCGGAGCGGTGCGGGCGGTCATGGAGGCGGTGGGCATCGCCAACGTGGCCACCAAGAGCATCGGCTCGCACAACCCGCACAACGTGGTGCGAGCCACGCTGGACGCCCTCGAGCAATTGCGCGACCGGCAGGTGGTGGCCGACATGCGTGGCCTGCCCGTGGAGAAGCTGTGATGCAAGAGGCCAAACTCAGGATCGAACTCTACCGCAGCCCCATCAGCTCGCCGGAGAAGCTGCGGCGGGTGGTGCGCGGTCTGGGCTTGAGGAAAATCAACCAGGTGGTGGAGCGGCCGGATACGCCGTCCATCCGCGGCATGGTGGCCAAGGTCCCGCACCTGGTGCGGGTCAGGGAGCGAGCATGAATCTGAGCGGACTGAAGCCCCCGGCGGGGCAAAGACGCCCCCGCAAGCGGGTCGGCAGGGGCATGG
>VFZS01000134.1 GCA_016871095.1 Acidobacteriota bacterium | reverse complement strand
CAGGGCGAGAAGCGGCACTCCTACGTGCTGGAGGCGGCGGGCGTCGAGGTCGACGCGCGGAACCGGATCAAACCCGGGCCGGAGCGGCTCAGCCCGGGCGGGCGGCAACGCTTCATCTCGCTGGCGGGCGTGGCCGAGGGGCCCACGTCGCTCACGGTGCGCACCGATTCGCCGCGGTGGGTGCTGTCGGCGGTGCGGTGGACCCCCTTCGAGGTGTTCGAGCGGGAGCTGGTTCCGCAATGGCTCGAGCGGGCGCGCTACTGGGTGAAGAATCCGCTGTTCGGCATCGGAGAGCGGGGCGCCTCGACGCGGCGCAATTTCATCGCGCAGCTCGGCGACCGGCTGGTGCTCAGTTCGCGGGCCGAGGTGCGGCGGGAGGCGACCATCCACCTGACGCGGGCCTGGTACTGGGTGGCCGCGGAGAACCATCAGACTCGCGACATCGAGCGCACGGCGGAGTTGTTCGAGGAGCTACTCAAGCTGGCGCCGGAGGAACCGATCGTGCGGCAGATGATAACGGCCTCGTGCCTGGGGATCAACGGCCGCACCGGGCGCATGCCGCAAGGCGATTTCTGCGGGAGGGTCAAGCCGGTTCCGTGGGCGGTCGCGGTTCCAGCGGCGCCCCAGGGCGCTCCGAATTGGGCAGTGGCCCAGCGCCGGCTGGCGCGGCGCATGGACGCCATCACGCGGTGGTGGGTGGAGCAGCGGCAACAACCCAACGGGGAGTTGGGTGGAGGCTGGAGCGATGACGTCGAGATCCTGCGGCACTGGGGCCCGCAGGCGCTGGGTCTGGGCGCGGAGGTGGCCGCGCGGGGGATTCGGAGACTGGCTGACGGATTGTGGGGGAGCGGTGCGCTCAAGGACGGCTACGACCGGTCGGTGTCGGACGTCGAGCACTCCTCGGAGGCGACCACGGACACCGTGCCGCTGCGCGTGGCCATCGCCCCCGAGGACACCCAGGCGCGGGTCCGGCTCGGGCAGACCGCAGGCTGCGCCGAGAACTGGATCGCGCAGCAACCGGACGGGCAGTGGCGGTTCCGGGGGAGCTGGTTCAACTGCCGCGAGTTCGACCCGCGTTCGGAGCGGGCGGTGGACGTACATCTGAACACGCGGGCCATGGGGCCGGCGTTGTGGCACGCGTTCTTGACCCGCGACGCCGCTCTCACCGGATTGATCACGCGGTGGGCGGAATCCTGGGCGCTGGCGATGCGCGCGACGGCGCACGGCAAGCCGGCGGGGATCTTCCCTTCGGTGCTGAACTCGGCGGACGGTGGGTACCTGATCCGGTCGGAGCGCTGGGACAAGCCCAACGCCGAGTGGGACTACTACCAATGGAGCGGCGGCTCGCAGGAGGCGCTGGCCTCGCTGCTGCTGGCGGTCCACGACTTGACGGGCGAGGCGCGGTGGCTGAACGCCGTCGAGGAGTCGTTCTCGATCATGGAGCGGTGCGCCAGCGCGGCGGGGCTGTGCGAGCAGATCCGCGGCGTCCCGGAGGCGTTCTACGAGTGGCGGCGGCGCAGCGGCAATCCGCGGTTCGACCGTGCATTCGGCTACGTCGCGCAACGAAGCGATGCGGAGATGCTCGCGGGAATGGAACGCCAGGCGCGGGAGATGGAGGAGCGGCTAAGCGTGAACTTCGACATGTACACCTCGGAAGTGATCTGGACCGACCGGGTGTACTACCTGCTGCCGCCGGAGTACCGTCAGCGGCTGTTCGGCGGCGAAGCGCCGCGGGGGGACCGCTATCCGACCTTCGCGGTGACCTGGCCCCCAGCGAAGGCGGAGTTCGCGCGGGCGGTGCTGGAGGCCGGGCCGAACAAGCTGCGGCTGGCCCTGTACAACTTTGAGCCGGCTGAGGCGCGGACCCCGGTGCGGGTGTGGCGGCTGAAGCCGGGCGCCTACGAGTGGGAAACTCGCGATGCGCGCGGGGCGCGACTGGCGCGCGGCGCCTTCGAGGTTAAGGCGCTGCCGCAGGTGGTGGAAGTCACCGTCCCGGGCCGGAAAGAGGCGGTCGTCACTCTCTGGCGGCGGCAGGAGGGGCCTGGGCCTGGATGAGGATCGCCTCGCCGGGCGATTCGTTAAGCACCTCGAGGTCCGCCGGTCCGGCTGCGAACACGGCGTCTCGCTCGGCGGCCTGGCGGCGCTGGCCGCTGTAACGCACCGCGATCGACCCCTGCCACACGAACAGCACCTGCTCGGTGTCCGGCGGCGCCGTGGCGGAGAGCTTCTCGCCCGGCTTCAGCCTCCAGTGCGCCACCGAGACCCGCGCGGCCCCCATGCCGGGATGAACGAAGAGGCCGTTCCTGCTGGCGAATTCGACGAACTTTACCGCGCCGGGCGTGATCACACCCTTGGGAGGGGCCGCGCCCGAGAGCGAGGAGTCGCGCGCGCCGCTGTAGAGAGCCATGTCCGGTGGGGTCTGGAAGCTGATCATGATGGCGGCCCCGGTTCCGGCCGTGATAGTGCCGTGGATCTGGCCCGCCGGGACAAACGCCGACTGGCCGGCCGTGAATCTCCGCCTGGAGTCGCCTTGCCGCAAGTCGCCGGCCCCCTGGAGAATCAGGATGGTGTCGTCGGATTCGTCGTGGGCGTGCTGCGCGAACTCGTGGCCCGGTTCGGACGCGGAGAAGTTCAGCGTCAGCCGCTTCGCGCCCATCTCCGGGTGGACGATGCGGTGGGAGACCACCGTCCCCATGCGGAACTGCCTGGCCTCGGCAAAGCGGAGCACACGGACTTCAGCGCCGGCCGCCGCGGTCAGCAGGAGCGCCATCGCACCTGAGCGCCATACCATACCTTCATTCTATGCGGCCCGGGGCCGGTCAGCGCCGCGCGGCGCACTCCGCGCAGGGGCAGATGGTGCGCAGGTGCTCAAAGGTGTAGAAACCGGAATTGTGGCCGTCGCTGAATTCGAGGTGCAGAGCGTAAACGCCGGCAGGCTCCGCCGCGGCGATCTTCAGGGCAGGCTGGAGCATGACGAACGGCGAGGCGGCCGCGGGGGCGGGCCGGGAAACGCAGGCGGCGCAAGGGCAGTGGTCCCGCAAGTACTGAGGTCCGTAGCTGCTGACGTGGCCGTCCGGCCAGCGGATGCTGAGGCCCTGGGAGCGGGAGACCTGGATCGGGCCGGAAGGAGACATGCCTATACGCGCTGGACTTCGTGAACCCCGGAAACGCGGCGCATGGCGGCAACCAGCCGCTGAAGCTGCTTGTTGTCGTGGACCTCGACGGTCATGTCCACCACGGCGGCCCCGCCCCAGGAGGAGTCCTGCCGGGCATCCAGGCTGCGGATGTTCGAGTTCTCGTCGGAGAGGATCTTGGTGAGATCGTTGAGCATGCCGGGGCGGTCGTCCATGTGGATGACGAACTTGACCGGGAAGGGCTGGCCCGCGCCGCGGCCCCACTCCACTTCGATGCGGCGCTCCGCCTCGTAGATGAGGTTCTGGACGTTGGGGCAACTGACCGCGTGGACCGCCACACCCTTGCCGCGGGTGATGTAGCCCACGATGGCCTCGCCCAGGATGGGATTGCAGCACTTGGCCCGGTAGACCAGCAGGTCGTCGATGCCCTTGACCCGCAGCACCAGGTCTCCGGGAGGCGGCGCCGCGGCAGAAACCGGGGGCGCGGCCGGGCGGGCGGCTGCTTCCGCTGGCGTTTCGTCCGCGCCCGGAGACACCTTCTGAAGGATCTTGCGCGGGGAGAAGCGGCCGTAGCCGAGGGCGGCATACAGATCATCGCTCTTGGCGAATCCGTACTCGGAAACCACCTCCTCGAGATTCTCCCGGCTGATTCGGGCCAGTTGCACGCCCAGGCGCCGGGCCTCGCGCTCCAGGAGTTTCTGCCCCAGGTCGATGGCGCGGGCGCGCTCGGCGGCATTGATGACGGCCTTGATCTTCTGGCGGGCCCGGGAGGTCCGGACCAGCGCCAGCCAGTCCTTGCTGGGCAGGTGCCCGGGCTGCGTGAGTATCTCCACCACATCGCCGTTGCGAAGGGCGTACTTGAGAGGGACGATGCGGCCGTTGACCTTGGCGCCCACGCAGGAGTGGCCGACCTGGGTGTGAATGGAGTAGGCGAAGTCGATGGGGGTGGCTTCGCGGGGCAGGACGATGACTTTCCCGCGAGGCGTGAAGGTGTACACCTCCTCGCGATAGAGGTCCACCTTGAGGGTGGACATGAAATCGCCCGGGTCGCGCATCTCCTGCATCCACTCCAGCAGGGAACGCAGCCAGACCACGCGCTGATCGTCGCGGCCCTCGCCCTGTTTGCCCTCTTTGTATTTCCAGTGGGCGGCGATGCCTTGCTCGGCCACGCGGTGCATGTCCTCGGTGCGGATCTGCACCTCGAAGCCCTGGCCGCCCGGCCCGACCACGGAGGTGTGCAGGGACTGGTAGAGGTTGGGGCGGGGCATGGCGATGAAGTCCTTGAACCGCCCGGGGATGGGGTGCCACTGGTGGTGGATGACGCCCAGAGCGGCGTAGCACTCGCGCACGCTGCCGGTGACAATGCGCACGGCCAGCAGATCGTAGACCTGCTCGATGGGGATGCGCTGGCGCCGCATCTTCTGGTGCACCGAGTAGGTGCGTTTGACGCGTCCCTCCACGCGCGCCGGAATGCTCTCCTGGCGCAGGATCGCCTCGATGGTCTGCTGGATCTGGCGGAGGAATTCGGCGCTGGCCTGGCGCCGGGAATCCATGGCGCGGATGATCTCGGCATGGGCCTCCGGCTCCAGGTGCAGGAAGGCCAGATCCTCGAGCTCTCCGCGGATGCGGCCCATGCCCAAACGGTGGGCGATGGGCGCGTAGATCTCGACCGTTTCCTGGGCCACGCGCCGGCGGCGGTCCGGGTCCTTGAGAAAGCCGAGGGTGCGCATGTTGTGCAGCCGGTCGGCCAGCTTGACGATGACCACCCGGACATCGTCCACCATGGCCAGCAGCATCTTGCGGACGCTCTCGGCCTGCTGCTCCTCGCGGGAGTAGAACTTAAGCCGGCCCAGCTTGGTGACGCCGTCCACGCAGCGGGCCACCTCCTCGCCAAACTGCCGGCGCAACTCGTCCAGGGTAGCGCTGGTGTCCTCGACCACGTCGTGCAGCAGCGCGGTCTGAAGCGAGACCAGGTCCATGTTCATTCCGGCCAGGATGAGCGCGGCGTGGAGCGGGTGGACGATGTACGGTTCGCCGGAATCACGCCACTGCCCGTCATGGGCGGAGGCGGCGAAGGAGTAAGCCTGGCGCAGGAGAGAGAGATCTTCGCGGGGGCGGGATTGAAGGAGGGCGGCCTCCAGTTCGCGGAACAACTCCTCGACCTGGGCGGCCGTGCCGGTTACACCGTCTGGCGCCGCGGGCGCCTCTGTGGAGCCGGGAGGCATTGGAAAAAACGGGCGGCCTGGCGCAGCCGCCCGTCAGTTCCATTATAGCGGAGGGCGATGAGAACTACCCGGATCACTGGGCGATGCCGCCGGTCGGAACGCGGGCCGCCTTGATCTTCTTGGTCTCCAAGGTCCTCTCGATCCAGGTATCGGCAGTCTCAGTGTCCTTCTTGTAGCCGTCCGCGGTGTCCTGGAGGTCGGCGCGCTGCCGGAACAGCAGGTTCAGGTAAGCCATGGCCTCGTCGTATTCCCGGTCGATCTCCAGGGCCTTCTCCAGATCCTTGATGCCCTGCTCGATCTGATCCCACTGCTTGGCCTTGATGTCCTCACGCACCTTCTTGTCCTTCAGGGGCCCGGGATCCTCGGGGCGCATGCCCAGCTTGGCGCGCGCCTCGGCGTTCACCTGGAAGGCCTTGGTCCAGGCGATCACCCCCAGCGTGTAAAAGGCCTCCTTGTTCCTGGGATCCGCCTGGATCAGCCTCCGGTTCCATTCCTGGGCCTCGTCGAACTTCTTCTGGTTGAAGAACAGCGAGGCGATGGAGGCGAGGGCCACGGTGTCATTGGGACTCTGCTCGAGCGCCTTGAGGAAGTTGTCGTGGGCGGCCTGGGCCATCTGGAGGTTCTCGGGGGACTCGGCGCCCGGAATGTACTGCATCATGTAGGCGGTGGCCAGGTAGAGCCGGGCGGTGGGGAAGGTGGGGTCCAGCTCGATGGCGCGCTTGAAGAATTCGACCGCTTCGGGGTAGCGCGCACCGCGATAAGCCTGCACGCCCTTGTTGAGCTGGTCGCGAGCCTTGAGCTTCTCGCAGCCGGCCGCCAGCAGGGCGATCACGGCGATGGCCACGACCGCCGTCAGAGTTCTCCATGTGCGATTCATGTCAGCTCAGCTCCTCATGCACAGCGGGCCGGCCTACTGGCCGGCCTCAATCTTGGCCGTGATCAGGCCCACTTTGTCAATGCCGGCGCCATGAGCGATGTCGATGGCCCGGGCCACGTATTGGAACTCCAGGTCCGGATCGCCCTTGACGAAGATCACGCGCTCGGCGCGGGTCTTGAAGATCTCCTCCAGGCGGGCTCCCATGGTCTGTTCCGTGGTGGGCTCGGTGTTAATCAGCAGGCTGCGATCGCGGTTGATGACGATCACCACGGTCCGCAGGCTGGCGGGGTCCGCCTGCGCGCCCGGGGGCGGGGGCTGGGGCACCAGCGTCTCCAAGCCCTTGGGGGTAAGCGGAGTGATCACCATGAAGATGATCAGGAGCACCAGCAGCACGTCGATAAAGGGTACGACGTTGGGATCCGCTATGGGCCCTTTGCCGGAATGGACTGCCATTGCCATGGTAGATTCTCCTTGTAGCTATTCTGCCGCCGCGGCGGATCGTTCCTTGATCTGCTCGGTCAACAACCCCAGTTGGTCCACTCCGGCGGCGCGCAGATTGTCCACTACTTCGACCACCTTCTCGTAACGGGCCCGGGCGTCGCTCTTGATGTAACACATCTTGTCGAGCCGGTTGGCCAGCAGGTCCTTTACTTTGGAAGGCAGCTCTTCAGCCTTCAACTGGGTGTTGCCCAGGAAGGTACGTCCCTCGCGGGTGACCGCCACCACGATGGCATCATCCTTGTCGGCGCCCTGCATGGCGATGGGGTTGCGGGTGCGGACCATGTCCACGCTGATGCCTTTGGACAACATGGGCGTGATGACCATGAAGATGATCAGCAACACCAGCATGACGTCCACCATGGGGACCACGTTGGGGGTGGCGATAGGATCTGGGTTTCCCTGTCTTGCCATAACAGCCTCCGCGAGCCTGCTCCGGCCGCCGCGGGGGCCCCTGCGGGCCCCCCGCGGCGGCCGGCATTCAACTCGCCTGTAGTTTCGGCCCGGACCTCACTTGCCCGCGCGCTGTGAACGCTTCAGGAAGTAGTCGATCAGCTCCGAGCTGGAGTTGCCCATCTCCACATCGAAGCCTTCGATGCGGGTGGTGAAGTAGTTGAACATCCAGAACGCCGGGATGGCCACGAACAAGCCGATAGCGGTGGCCACCAGGGCCTCGGAAATCCCGCCCGCCACGGCGCCCAGACCGGTGGACTTCTCCGTGGAGATGCCCTTGAAGGCATTGATGATGCCCACCACGGTGCCGAACAGCCCGACGAAGGGGGCCGTGGCGCCGATGGTCGCCAGGTTGGAAACGCCGCGCTTCAGTTCGGCGTGGACGATGGCCTCGGCTCGCTCCAAGGCGCGCTTGGAGGCCTCGACTTCCTCACCCGGGATTTCCGAGCTGAGCTGGTGGGCGCGGAACTCCTGAAGACCCGCCACCACCACCTTCGCCAGGTGGCTCTTCTTGAAACGGTCGGCGATCTTGATGGCCTCATCCAGCTTGCCTTCGCGCAGCGCGCCCGCCACGGCCGGGGCGAACTGCCGCGACTGCTTGCGGGCGCCGGCGTACGCGATCAGCCGGTCGATCATGACGCCCAGGGACCAGGCCGACATGATGAACAGGATAATCACCACCGCCCGGGCCAGGGTTCCCATCTGGGCCCACAGGGCGCGGGGATCCCATCCTACCGCGGCGCCTTCCTGGAGCAACAGGAAAGCCCACACCTGCAATTGTAGAAGCATGTTCTCTTTCTCCTGCGAGTTGAATTGTCTTACGACATCAGAGCTACTGCAACGTGAAGTTCACGTCGATTTGGGTAATGACTTCGACCGGCTCTCCGTTCAGGAGGGTCGGCTGGTACCTCCACTGCTTGACGGCCTCTTGCGCGGAGGGCACTAGCAGCGGGTGACCACTGATAAGCTGAAGGTTCTGGATCGCGCCATCCCGGCCGATGATGGCGGTGAAGCGCACCGTCCCCTGGATGCGGGCCTGCTTGGCCAGCGGGGGATAGACCGGCTTGGGCTGGCTGATGATCTTGGCCGCCTGGACGTTGCCGCCCACGCGGATGCGCTGCGGGGCGACCGGCTTCTGGACCTCCACCTTGGGGGGTGGAGGCGGGGGCGCCACCGGAGCGGCTCCGATTATGCCGCCGATGACGCCGCCAGGATTGCCTCCCGGCACGCCGCCGGGGACGCCGCCCACCACGCCCACAGCGCCGGCGCCGGGATCAGGCAGCTCGTCTTCCCGGATGACGGCGATCTGCTTGGGGATCACCTTGGGGGCCATCAGGCGACCCGCGTCGAACTGCCGCGGGATCACCTTCACCACCTTCACCGGAGCGGCCGCGGGTGGCGGCGGCGGGGGTGGGGGTGGGGGCGCCACCAGGAAGCCCATCAACTGGGTCTTGGGGAGGGTGTCGGTGTAGATCAGGGGGACCAGGATGAGCAGTATCACCAGTATGGACTGAACAAGGAACGACACCGCCACAGTCCAGGGCCGGCGGGTTCTTCCCACTTGGTCGAGGAAAGATTGTTCAAACATGGTAACTCCCTAACGGGATGCGACAGCCCCGCGGGCCGCCAAGCCCGCGGACGCCATCGTCCGCTCCCGATTCAGTTCTTCCATCCTACTTGACTGCCTTGGAGGAGCGCCGCTTGGGCGCCTCCTTTACATTGGACACCGCGGGAACGGCCACGGATCCCCGGGCCTTCTTGCGGCGCTCCAAGCTCTCCTGCCAGGCCACCAAAATCGCGCTGGCCACGAAAATCGAAGAATACGTCCCCACTACGATACCAACAAACAGGGCGAAGGCAATACTGTTGAGCACGGGCCCGCCCAAATAATACAGGGCCACGGTGCACAGCAGGGTGGGGCCGGCGGTCAGCATGGTACGGCTGAGGGTCTGGTTGATGCTCCGGTTGACCAGGGCCTTCAGCGGGCCGCGGAAACGGTTCTTGAGGTTCTCGCGGACCCGGTCGAAGACCACGATCTTATCATTCATCGAGTAGCCGATCAGGGTCAGCACGGCGGCGATGACGTTGAGCGTGATCTCCCGGCCCAGGAAGGAGAAGAAGCCTATGGTGATCACCGTGTCGTGGATGATGGCCACCACCGCCGCCACCCCGGCGATGAACTCGAAGCGGAAGGCGATGTAGACCAGCATGCCACCCAGGGCGTACAGGACCGCATACACGGTCTTCTGACGAAGATCGGCCCCCACCTTGGGGCCCACGATCTCTACCTGGCGGATATTGAAGGGGGCCAGGACGGCTTCCTGCTCGAGGGTGGCCATGACCGCGGGAGTGACTCCCGCGACTCCCGCCAACTCCTTGAAACTACTAAGGACACCAGAGCGCTCGCGGTCACGGAAGGCGAGCATTCGGCCCACCATGTCCCGCAACTCCTGCTCGGAGAGGGCCACGCTGGCGCGCTGAAGGGGCTCGCGCAGCCGGTCCACCAACCCCTGCTGCCCGGCATTGTTGAAGTCCAGTCTGCCGCCGCTCTGTACCAGGCGTTCCTCGAGCGTTTCGGTGATGGTGCGGCGGGCTTGGTCCAGGGCGGCTTCGTCCTTGAGCTCGGTGCCGATGATGACCTCGCGGGTCTGGGGCAGCTCCTGGACGCTGATCTCGCCGGGGATGCGGGCTTCCAGGGCCGAACGGATGTCCTGGACCGGCGGTCTTTCGCGGAACTTCACGTAAACCACTGCACCGCCACGGAAATCCAGGCCCCACTTGGGGCCTTTGTGAATCACCAGGCTGACGATGGTGGCCACGATCAGGGCCAAAGACAAGCCCAGAGACAGGCGCTGCTTGCCCAGGAAGTCGATGTTGGTCTCGCGGAACAGTTCCATCCCTATGGCCTACTCTGGGACTCGCCAACTTTGGACACCGGCACAGCCGCGCGAGTTCCCAACCCTCCAAGAAAAAGTACCACAAAACACCCTAGATGCTCAATGTAGTTACTTTCCGCTGCCGGGCCAAGGCGAAGTCGAACATGGTCCTCGAGACGAACACGGCGGTGAAGACGTTGGCGATCAGGCCAATGACCAAGGTGACGGC
>VFZS01000133.1 GCA_016871095.1 Acidobacteriota bacterium | reverse complement strand
GGGCACATTGATGGAAGTCACCACCGAGCTGACCAGCTTCTCCAACGCCGCCATCGACCAGTCCCGCTTCGAGCCTCCGTCCGGCTTCAAGCAGGTCGAAAGCGAGATGCTCCGCAGCCTGCGCCGGTAGCAAGGACCTGGGACAGGCGTGGGTGTCCCCCCGTGGACACCCCAGCCTGTCCCAGGGTTTTCCAGCGAGCACCCTCCCCAAAATACTTCTCCACGCTTTCCCCTCACGCGCAGTATTAGTTAGTGAGGAGCCGGTTTTGGGACAGTGCTCGGAATCCGCCGGTGAAGGCGCCGCCATGCTGGCCTCCGGCGGTTGCCCCGAAGCCCCGGACGCCGGATTGGTCGGCGACGCCAAGGCCGGCGACCTCGCGGCTTTCGAGCGGCTCATGGTCCTTCACCAGCAGCGGGTTCGGGTTGTCGCTTTACGGCTGCTGGGCGACCCCGCGGACGCCCAGGATGCAGCGCAGGAGGTGTTCTTGCGACTGTGGCGCCACCTGGGCCGCGTCGATGAGCGCCGGCCGCTCCAGCCGTGGCTGTACCGGATAACGGTGAACGTTTGCCGCGACATCGGGCGGAAGCGCCAGGTGTCGGAGCCACTCGGACCCGTATGCGTCACGGCTCCCGATCCCCATGTCGCAGCCGACCGCAGCGAACAGAGGCGCATCCTGACGGCGGCCATCCTCCGGCTCCCGCCCAAGGAGCGGGCGGCGCTGGTCTTGCGCGACCTGGAAGGGTTTTCCACCGCCGAGGTTGCGCACATCCTGGGGTCCTCCGAGGCCACCGTGCGTTCCCAAGTGAGCGCGGCCCGGCTGAAGATCAGGCGGCTGATAGGAGGGGTTCTATGAGTTGCCGTCGCTTCGAGAAGGACGTAGCCCTATGGGTGGAAGGCGACCTGCCGCCCCGGCAAGCCCGGCGGCTGGAGGCGCACCTGCCGGCTTGTCCGGACTGCCAACAGCTCGTCGAAGGCCTGAGGGCGAGCCAGGCAGCGCTGAAAGAACTTCACGCGGAGGCCGTGGAGGAAGATCTGGCCGCAGTGAGGCTGCGTGTGCTGGCGCGCATCCGCACCGAGCGGCCGCAACGCCGAGGCTGGGCATGGGCGTACGCCCTGGGAGCCAGTCTGGCGGTCGCGGCAGCGGTTTGGGTGCTGCTACCCCGTCCCTCCGCACCCCCGCTGCCGCCCCCACGAATGTTGAAGCCGGCGCCTGTCGAGGTGGCCCGGCCGGCGCCCCCTGCCGCCGCGCGCCCGCGCCCCACCCGGGCAAAGCCGCCCGCGGCGCCCGAGCCGCTCCTGGTCAAGCTGTACACGGACGACCCGGACGTCATCATTTACTGGCTTATTGAGAAAACAGGAGGAGAGTGAGTCATGAAGTCAATTACTCTGGCTGTGCTGTTAGGGCTGGCCTCGCTGGCCGGCGCCCAGGAGCAAGCCGCCAAACCAACCGCTGAGAAGCGCGATTCCAGGGTGCTGATCCTCAAGCACGCGGACCCGCACCAGGTCTGCAATTTGTTGAAGGTTTTCGATGTTGCTGCCGTGCCCAGCGGGGAGCTCAGGGCCATCTCCGTGAGCGGGAGTCCAGAGTCCGTGACCGCCTACGAGGAAGCGGTTCGCCGGCTGGACGTGCCGCCGCCACCGCTGAAGAACCTCGAGCTGACTGCGTACATCTTGGAGGCGTCGCAGCAACCCGAAGCCGCCGCGCTTCCGCCCGAGCTTGAGAGCGTGGCCAAGCAGTTGAAGTCCGTGTTCGGCTACCAGGGCCTGCGCCTGCTGGACACCGCCGTCATTCGGACACGGGAAGGGCATCCCGCTTCGGCCCGGGGCCAGATGCCCTACGGGTCCGCCCAGGCGGCTCGCTACCGCCTGGACTTCCACCCCATCCGCTTGACCGGCGAGCGCCTCCTCCGCGTCGACGGCCTGATGATGAGTGTGGGGGACGCCTCGCTCTTTAACACCACCCTGGACTTCAAGGAAGGCCAGAAAGTCGTGGTGGGCAAGAGCGGCATCGAAGGCTCGCAGAAGGCCCTCATCCTGGTGATCACCGGCAAGGCCGCCGAGTAGCACACCGCCTTGGGCGCAGCGCCCGGCCGCCTCGTGACCGACCGCGGGCTGATGTCATACACTGGGAGTATCGATAAGCATTTCGTTCAACGGAGGCTTCCGTGGAGACCGTCACCGTTTCGAAGAAGTACCAGGTGGTCATCCCGCGGACCATCCGCCGGTCCGTGGGAATCCAGCCCGGCCAGAAGGTGCAGGTGTTCGCTTACGGCAACCGCATCGAGTACGTCCCCGTGCAGCCGATGCGGCGGATGCGCGGGTTTCTCAAGGGAATTGACACCACCGTGGAGCGGGAGGAGGACCGCGCATGAACGTGGTGGATTCCTCGGGCTGGCTCGAGTACTTCGCCGATGGCCCCAACGCCGCGTTCTTCGCGCCCGCCATCGAGGACACCAGGAGGCTGGTGGTGCCCTCGATCAGCATCCTGGAGGTGTTCAAGCGGGTCTTGCAGCAACGCGGCGAGAGCGACGCTCTGCGGGCGGCGGCCCAAATGCAGGTGGGGCAGGTGGTGAACCTGGACGTTCCGCTGGCCTTGCTGGCGGCGCGGCTGGGTCACGAGCTGAAGCTGCCGCTGGCCGACAGCGTGATCCTGGCCTCCGTCAGAGCCCACGGCGCGGTCGTATGGACGCAGGACGAGCACTTCCGGCAGCTTGAAGGGGTGCGGTACACAGCCAGGACGTAAACTGGGCTGCTGGCGGAACGGCCCTCCAGGTTCGTCCCCCGTGGCATCATAGTCTCAATGGACTTAGTCACGGGCAATATCGGCTGGATCGAGGTCATTTGCGGACCCATGTTCTCCGGCAAGAGCGAGGAGCTGATCCGCCGCCTGCGCCGGGCCATGATCGCCCGCAAGCGGGTTCAGGTCTTCAAGCCCTCCCTGGATGACCGCTACGCCCGCGACGAGATCGTCTCCCACGGCGAAATGCGCATGCCCTCCGAGGTGATCCGCGGCGCCGCGGAAATCCTGGACAAGCTGGACTGGCGCACCGAAGTCATCGGCATCGACGAGGCCAATTTCCTGGGACCGGGCCTGATCCCCGTGGCCAGCCGGCTGGCCGACAGCGGCAAGCAGGTGATCGCCGCGGGTCTGGACACCGACTACCTGGGCCGGCCCTTCGCCCCCATCCCGGAGCTGCTGGCGCTGGCCGAGTCCATCACCAAGACCCTGGCCATCTGTATGCGCTGCGGAAACCCCGCCAAGCACACCCAGCGGCTGGTGGCCTCCGATGAGCTGATCGTGGTGGGCGCCGCCGGCATGTATGAGGCCCGCTGCCGCCGCTGCTTCGAGCCGGGCATCCCCAAGCAGGAGATGTTCGATTTCGCCCGCCCGCCTTCGCGCGGCGACGCCGCGCCAGAAACCTGACCCGGCGTCCCCGCAAGATGTTAGAATGAGAGGAATCCCGTGGAAAAGAAGGAGTTTCAACGTGGCCACGCCCAGTCCTGCGTTTCCCGCCGAACCCTCCGGCGGAATGAAGATTCCCATTCTGATCGGCGCCGTGATTGCGCTGCTGATCGCCAACGTCTACCTGTTCGTGCGCGTCGAGAGGCTGGCCGGGGAACTGGCCAAATTCCGCGCCAGCGCCTCGGCCGAGCTGGCCGCCATGCGTGAAGCATCTTCGGTGACCACCGCCACCAGCCGCCGCCACCTGGAGACCTTGCGCGAGGAACTGGAGGCCGCCCGGCGCCAGGCCGCCATGGCCGTGGGCCAGGCCAAGACCGAGGCCGTCTCCCGCGCCGAGGCGCTGGCTCGCAAGCTGGCCGAGGAGCAGCAGCGGCAGCAGCAGCAACAGCAGCAGATCGCCGGCGAGGTTTCCCAGGTGCGCCAGGCCGCCACGGAAACCGCGGCCCGCGTGGGCGAGGTATCCACCGAAGTCGGCGCCGTGAAGACGGACGTCGCCGCCACCAAGGCGGAGCTGGACAAGACCATCGCCGAGCTGAAGCGCGCCACGGGCGACATGGGCGTTATGAGCGGGCTGATCGCCACCAACTCGAAGGAGCTGTCCGCGCTCAAGGCCCTGGGCGACCGTCAATACGTCGAGTTCAACCTCAAGAAGGACCGCCGGCCCCAGAAGGTGGGCGACGTGGCCGTGATGATCAAGCGCACCGACACCAGGCGCCACCGCTTCACCATCGACTTGATCGCCGACGACAAGAAGGTCGAGAAGAAGGACCGCAACATCAACGAGCCGCTTCAGTTCTACACCGCCCGGGCGCGGCAGCCCTACGAGATGGTGGTCAACGAGGTGCGCAAGGACCAGATCATCGGCTACCTGGCGATTCCCAAGATGCAGATCGCCCGGCCGTAGCGCTCAGTGAATCCTCCGGCGGCCCGTCACTCCAGCGGAACAACCTGAACCTGAACCTGGGGACAGCCCGCGTGTTTCCCTGAAAAAACGGAAACACGCGGACTGTCCCCCTTCCTACTCCAGCGGCAACCAGGAAACCGTGAACTTGCCCGGCCGGGACACCTGCACCTTGATCCTCTCGCCAAGCGACAGATTGCCGGCCACGCTGAGTGTGTAGTAAGAGCGCAGCACCTCGAACACGCGCGGACCGGGCGGGCCTTGCACGTGCCGGCGCAGCTCCCGCAGGTTGAACGTGGCGCCGCCCGTCTGGCGGGCCAGCATCTCGAACAGGGTACGCTCGGCGCCCACCACGTAGACCGGGTAGATGGACACTCCGTTGCGCCGGGCCAGCCGCAGCACGTCGCGCTCGGAGACCCGGCTGGAACCCTCCACCCCCGCCGACAGCAGTATGATCACCCGCCGGAAGCCGCTCGAGCGGAACCCGCCGTCGATGGCCGCGTACAGCGCATCCAGCACCCGGGGCACGTTGCCGAACTTGACCCCCGCCACGGCCCGCCGCAGCAGCTCCTGGCTCGAGGTGAAGTCCTGGATCAGGTCGGCCGAGGAGTGGAAGGCCACCACCGCCATCTGGTCCTTGTCCTGCAACTGGGGAATCAGGCTGCCGGCCACCGGCTGCACCATCTCGCCCAGCAGGCTGGTGTCCAGCAGCAGCATGACGTCCATCAGCCCGCTGGAGCGCTCCACCCCTTCCACCCGGCGGGGAGTGCGATCGTCCAGCACCGTGAAATCGGCGGCCTGAAGATCGGTTACCGGCTGGCAGGTCCGCTGCTCGACCACCGTAACGGCCAGCTTGGTGGCCCCCCAGGCCGGCCCCAGCAGCGCCAGAGCGAGCAGGGCGCGGCGCATGGGTCAGTTCCCCGCCAGGCGTACCCGCGAGCCGGTGTCCAGGCGCGCCACCTGGGTGGTGGCCACCTGCTCGCCTTCCTTAACGCCCTCCAGGATCTCGACATCCTGGCCGAACCGGTCACCCAGCTTGACCTCGCGCGCTTCCACCTTGTGCTCGCGCACCACGTACACCTTGTTGGAGCCAAGCACGTAGTTCACCGCCCGCACCGGCACCAGCTTGACCTCGTCGTAACGAGCGGTCTTCACCCGCACTCGGGCATATGAACCCGGCTTGAGCTCGCCCTCCGGGTTCTGCACCAGTGCTTCGACCACGAAGGTGCGCTTGCTCGCGTCCACGGTCGGAGAGATCCGCCAGATCTTGCCCAGAAAAGTGCGGTCCAGGTAGGCCTCCACCCATACCTCCGCGGTCTGACCCACCTTCACCCAGGGCGACATGCGCTCCGGGACCTCGGCGCGCAAGCGAATGGGATCGATCTTCACCAGGGCGAACAACGGCGTGTTGGGGCGGACGTACTGCCCCGCCGTCACCATGCGCTCCTTCACGAAGGCCGAGAAGGGCGCCCGCACGGTGGTGTCGCGCAGCTTCTTGCGCTGTAGATCCAGCACCGCCCTGTAGCGCTCGACCTCCTGAATCAGGTTGCGGGTCTGGATCAGGCTGGTGTCGTAGGCCGCCCGCAGCGCCTTGAAGCGCGCTTCCGACTGGTCCAGGTCCTGGCGCGATCCCACGCCCTGGTCCACCAGCTCGCGCACCCGCTTGAAGCGCTGCTCGGCCTCGAACAGGTCCGCCTCGGCGCGGCGCACTTCCGGCGCCTGGCGAATGTCGCGGACCTTCTCGTTCTCGCTCTTCAGGCCCAGCCGCTCGAGCGCCTGGCGCAACTGGGCTTCCGTCTGGACCAGCAGGTAGCGCTGCTCCTCCTCGGAGATCCGCGCCAGCACCTGGCCTTGCTGGACGGCGTCGCCCAGGTCCACATCCACCTTCTCGACCGGCCCCTCGATCTCCGCGCTCACCACCACCTCATCGAAGGGAAACAGCGTGCCCACTGACTCGACTATCCGCTGGATCTGGCGAGCGGCCACCGGCGCCACCTGGACCTCGATCGGTCCGGTCTCGCGCCGTTCCACCATCGGCTGCTGGCGGCCGCAGCCGCACAGACCCACCAGCGCCAACACGCTGACTGGCAAGACGAGATTGCGCATGAACTCCCTACTCTTCAGGCCGAGGCCGGGACTCCCATGATAATACACACCACACCTTCTAAGGTGCTGGCGTGCCGATCCAGGGCGGGGTTACAGGCCTCGCGTGTCGGTCCGCTCCACCAGCCGGTCCACGGGCACGGCATACAAGGCCCACTTCCCTTCCCGGTCACTCTGGAAGTATACCCGCTGGCTATCGGCCGAAAACACCGCAGCGGTCCGGCCGGGATCGCTGGCGCGATGCTCGCACAGCGCCAGTTCCCGGCGGCCAGCGCGCGACAACAGCAGAATGTACGGCCCGGCCAGGCTGCCGCTGGCGCCTACGAACACAGAGGCGTCGCGGTTGGGGCTGAACGCCACGAAATCGCTGGTCTCCGCCACCACTTGGTCGGCCCCGGAGTCTAGCCGCAGCTCCCGCAGCCCAATCGCCGACCCAGGGCCGACCGGACGGTGCAGGTAGAAGACGCTCTGGCCATCCGGGGCCCAGGCGTAGTGCCCCAGCCTGCCCGGAGGCAACGGCAGCTTGCGGCGGTTCCTCCCATCCAGTCCCACCGTCCAGACGGTTATGTCGCCCTCCCGGTACAGCAGCCCTTCCCGGCGCGTGCGCAGCCGGGGCATTCCGAGAGCTGGCGTTCCTTCCGCCACCGTCACTGCGCTCCCCGACGACAGCCTCACCAGCCGCAGGCGGCCGAGCTCGCCGCGCTCCTCCATCACGGCGGCGTGCGAACCGTCCAGGGCCAGGCTGTACCCCTCGCCCCGCTGCCAGCCCTCGGGAATGCGGTAGATTTCCCTCTCTCGCAGGCTCCTCAGACTGACCCGCCGCAGAGAGCGCCCGTCGAAGTAGCAGAAGTTGCGGTCGTCGGGCAGCAGGCCGGGCGAGGAAGGGTCCAGCTCCGCCGCTTGCGTCAACTGCTGCTGCCGGCCGTCGCCCAGTTCCAGACGGAACACCTGCCAGGATCCGCCGCGGTCACCCGAGTAGACCAGGAAGGTCCCAGCGCGGGCCAGCGCGCGCAGGTGGCTGCCCGGCAGCAGGCTGGCATAGGCGGGGTCCGTCAGACGCATGAGCGGCGTGTCGGTAGCCGGATCCGTGGTGCGCCGCCGGTCGGAAGCGAGCCACCGGCCTTTGCCCAGGCCGCTGGGAATCTGGCCCCAGGCGAGGCCGGCCAGCACAGCCCGCCGCGTGAAGTCCGCGCCGCGCGGCTCCTCGGGGCACATAGACCAGCATCGTAGCACGCGCGCCACGAGAGAACGAGGCCAGCCTGCGGCTGCGCTCAGAAGTTGAAGTCGCGCCGCACCTGGCTGGCCACCGGAGACTTGGCCAGGAAGCTGTACGGGTTGACCGCGTTGCCGTGCTGGCGCACCTCATAGTGCAGGTGCGGCGCCGTAGCCCGTCCCGAGATTCCCACGTAACCCAGCAGTTCCCCACGGCGGATCTCCTGCCCCGCCACCACCGCGAAGCGGGACATGTGCGCGTAGTAGGTTTGCAGCCCCCCGCCGTGGTCGATGATCACGATCCGGCCGAAGCTGCTCATGAACTCGGCGTGCCGCACCACTCCGTCCGCGGTGGCGCGCACCGGAGTTCCCACCGGGGCCAGGATGTCCACGCCGCGGTGAAAGGCGCCCTCGCCCGAGAACGGATCCGTCCGCCGTCCAAAGAAACCGCGCAAGCGGCCGTCCACCGGCCACAGGCTGGGACGGCTGTTGACCTGCCACACGTGGGGGTAGTTCCGGAAGGAACGCGAGTAGCTCGCGCTCCGCAGGAAGTTGTACTCCTCAAGCGACTCCTGGAAGGTGGGCACCAGACGGCCTTCCGCCGAGATGCCATCCGGCCCTTCCAGCTTCTGCTTGATGCCGTAGGCCAGCGACACCTGGCTGGCGAACAACTGCAAAGTGGCCAGTTGCTCGTCGGTCTGGTGCGCCACTTTCTGGAGGTTCTCGTAGCTGGCCATCAGCGTGTTGAACTGGCTCCGCAGGGAGTTGTAGTCGGCCACCTTCCAGGCCATCCGGGCGTAGCTGGACACAAAGCCGAACAGCGAGATACAACCCAGCAGCGCCAGGCCCAGCACCACATAGATTACGCGCTGAGGAACGTGGACCCGCCGCAGCCGCCCGTGGACCGAATGGGCCAGGACCACGATGAAGTAATGCTTCTTCAACCTATGGAGTCTCCCGTGGTTTTCGGTGCGGGCCGTAGCCCCAGGCGCTCCACTTGCGTTCAGCTCAGAACTGACGACAAGCTGCGAAAGAACCGCTGGTGAATCCGTCACTGTAGCAGGCGGTCAGCCGGCCTGTCAAGGGGCAAGTTATTCGTCTTTTGTTCGCCTGTCGCCGCGCAGCTCCGATTTGTGGGTGATTCTCCGGCGCACTGGTCACTTGATGCGGGGACCCGGCCACTGGAGCCAAGCCAGGTTCCTGCGCCGCGCCAGCAGCGCTGGAGCCTGTTCGCAGTTCGCAACGAAGATGGCCACCTCCCCCCAGCGTTCGTGGGTTCCCTCCCAGGCCCAGAGGCCCATCCGGGCTAGCGAAGCGCTCCGGCACACAATCCCCTCCACTCCGCCTTCGTGGCAAGTCCTGGCGAAAGCCTGAGTCTGTAGTGTGCTCGCCCCGGCGGGGTACTCCGGTGAGAACCCCGCGGCGGCCACGCCTTCGGCTGAGGCAACGTCCGCGACCTGGCCGGTCCAGGAGACCTCAGCCAGTTGTGGCCGATACGCCGGCTGGAGGTCCTCCAGCACTATGCCAGCGAGGCGGAAGACGTCCAACGCCACAGCCCGAGCCACCCACTCGCTACAGCAGCAGTACAAGGCCCGGAACTCCGGCATGTTCCAGCGGTTCTCCCTGCGCTTCTGACTGTGGGAGGTGTCCAGGGGATCTGCCCAACTCCGTCGGACCACCCGGTACACCGGCTGGTGCGTATGCTCAATCAGCAGGGGCTGGCTCATGCCTGGTAGGCCAGCGCGGCCTCGTAGCGGTCAGCCACCTCGGCGATGCGGCCGTCCAGAATCCAATCGAGCGCGCGCTTGCCCCCGAACAACTCCGCGTTCCGGCGAATTGCCAGCGGCAGCCTCTCCGGCCGGAAGATCCGCAATAGGCGGTTCAGCGCTGCCTCAGCGGCCGTCAGCTCGGCCACGCGGGATAGCGGGATGCCAGTCGCCCCGGTCATCCACCGCCGCACCGTTTCGCCGCTGACGCCCGATATCCGCCCCAACTGGTCCTGGCTCAGGCTCAGGCCGCGCATCAGCCTTTCGATGGCCACCCGCCCCACGGACACCCCGTCCTTAGCCACCACAGTATCGAGCTGGCGTGACATTGTCCCTGAAGCCAGTGTGCCACATTAGTGGCACACAAGTCAAACAGGCGCAGCTCGCCCGGTGGGGCGAACCTCCAGGTTGGGGCGCCCTGTGGGCCCCGGTTTTCAAACCGCCCTCGGTTGCAGAATCACCGCGCGCCGCGAACAAGCTGGCGGATAGTTGTCCAGGGGGACTTGGGGGCCTGCCTGGCCCCGCCGAGCTGCTGGAGATTCCCCAGCACGCTCAGCAGACCGGAGACCAGGGTGACCAACAACAGCACGAGTGCGCCACAAGCCATCATTTGTGTAACTTGACTTATCGTCTAGCCGGGCTAGAATGAATGTATGTTTGAAAGATGGGCGGATCTGCGCTCCGGCAATGTTCTCCTGCTAGGACCGCGGCGGTGCGGTAAGACCACGCTCTTGCGGCAACGCTTCCCGGCGCACAACTACGTTACGCTCGACGACTTCGACGCCCTGATCTGGGCGCGCCGGGACCCAAAGGGTTTTGTCGGGAGCCTCCGCCCGGCAGCCGTGATTGACGAAATTCAGCGCCTCCCGGAGTTGCTGGTGGCCGTCAAGTAC
>VFZS01000132.1 GCA_016871095.1 Acidobacteriota bacterium | reverse complement strand
TCCTGGTGGTCCATGGCTTGTTCGGCCTTGACTTGCTGCCGGGGCGCTTCCTCCACGACTTGGCTGCTCATCATCTCGCAGCAGGTCCCGATGTGACGGCGGCGACGGATCTGCCCGTGCCCCTGTACGCGGCGATCTTCGAACGTTCCGTCCTGAATATTCTCTCCGAGCTGCCCAAAGGAGTACTGATCCCCGATGACCCGGGGAAGGTCGCGGAGATCCTCAGCAGGGCCGTTAGTCAGAACTCCCACGAGAAGGGGCTGCGGCTTGAGACCCTATCTTTTTCGCAGCGCTACGGGACGGACCGCGCCCGTGTCGCGCACTACATCCCCTGGGCCAGCCCCGCGGATCTCGAACTCGTCGAGAAGGTGCTCGACTCGCCGCAAGTTGGAGACCCCATGGAGCGTCTGGCCCTGCTGCGGGATCTCCTGGTGGAGGACCTGGAGCGAACCCATCGCAGGCGGCCGTCAAAGCGTCGCCCCGTGCCCAGACGCCGCAGGGTGCTGTATGCCTCCAACCCCAGCGCGTACTCGGGGAGTGAACAATCTCTCGTCAACACGCTCCACGCCCTTCGGGAAGCCGACCTCGAGTTGCATTGCCTGGTAGCCCTCGAGGGAGTCTTCACGGAACGGCTGCGTTCGGCCGGCGCCATCGTTCACTGCCCACTACGTGACTTTGCACAGCCTTGTGTACGCAATCTCCTCCTGATCGATGAGTTGCTGGACCAAGCCAAACCCGACCTCATTCACTGCAACGCGGTTGTCGGTTCACCTCTTCTGGCGCTGTCTCGCTTACGAGGAATACCACTAGCCCAGTGGGCCCGAACAGCCCAACTTGACGGTCTGGCGGAGCATCTTGTCTGCGCTGACTGGATCACGGCGGTGTCGGACTTCCTGGCTGCGGAGGTCTGCAAACAGATGGTGCGCCCCGCGAAGGTCCGCGTTGTCCATGACGGCGTTGACTGCGACTGCTTCTCTCCGTACACCCGCCCGCCACGTGACGTGCGGAAGGAACTCGGCATCGCCGAGAACGAGTTCCTGATCTTGTGTGTCGCCCGGTTTGTCGCCTACAAGCGGCACGATGTCCTGGCCAAGGCGGTCGCACTCGCTTCCGGGAAGCATCCGGCGCTGCATTTGGTTCTGATCGGTGAGCCTGATCCCGGCAGGGGTGAGGCCTACCACCGGTGTATGGCGGAACTCCGGCAGGGTGAGTTGCTTGCCCGCACAACTACCCTGGGCTTCCAGAAAGACGTCCTCAGCTTCGAGGCCGCAGCCGACGCTGTTGTGCTGTGTTCGGAGCGGGAGCCACTCGGTACGGTCGTTCTGGAAAGCATGGCCCTGGGCCGTCCGATAGTTGTCGCGGCTTCGGGTGGCTTGCCCGAGATGATACAGGACGGGGTGACTGGGCTGCACTGCGCTCCGGGAAGCGCCGAGTCGCTGGCGGACCGACTGTGCAAGCTGATCGAGGAGCCGGGCCTTGGAACGACCCTCGGGCAGAACGCCCGGCAACGCGCGGTCGACATGTTCTCGCTGGAGGCACATGGGAAGGCTCTCGCTGCGTTCTACGAGGAGGCCTTGGGATGCGGACCGTAGCCCCGATCGGCACTCACCGGAACACCCAGGACCGTCGCCCGCTCCAGCCTAGCAGTCAGCCTTCCTGGGTCACCAATTGCATCAGGGCCTGGATATAGCCGAAGGCGAAAGCAAAGGCCTGGCGGCCGCCCGTGTCGCCCTCTATGCGTGGCACATGATCGGGCATCAGCATGCCGTCGTAGTCCACCTCTTTGTAGACACGAATGGCCTGGATCATGTTGACGTCGCCGTCATCGGGAAAGGTTTCCTGGAAGTCCAGGAACCGCCCCTTGATGTTGCGGAAGTGGACGTTGAAGATCTTGCGGCGGCGTCCGAAGTAGCGGATCACGTCGAAGATCTCCTTGCCCGGATCCTGGAGCATCTCGGAGACCGTGCCCTGGCAGAAGTTCAGGCCGTGGTAGGGGCTGTCCACGATGTCGATGAAGCGCTTGAGGCCCTCGACGTTGCCCAGCACCCGGTCCACGCCGCGGAACCCCTTCTTCGGCGGCATGCCCGGATCGTGGGGATGGCAGGCCATCCTGATTTTGTGCTCGGTGGCCACCGGGATGGCGCGCTTCAGGAAGTAAGTGATGCGCTCCCAGAAGAGGTCGGCGGGGACGGGACCGGCCTCGGTGAGCGGCGGCTCCTGCTTGGCCTTGTCGTAGGTGAAGGTGCTGTAGCGGGAGCCGCCCCGGCCGGGCGTGGATTCGGTCCGCACCACCCCCAGCACCGTCAGGTTGTACTTCAGGGCGGGAATGCCGGCCCGGGCGGTGTTGCGGATGATCTGGCAGATGTCGTCGATCTCGCGGTCCCGCTCCGGGCTCTTGCCCAGGATGATGTTGGGCATCTCGGCCCGGGTGATGTAGCCCGAGCTCAGCGGCAGGGGCAGCATGTCCAGCTTGATGCCGAAGCTCTCCACCCGCTCCCGCAGCCGGGTGAGGCCCTCCACCGACCAGCTCTCATCCAGCTTGCGAGAGGGCAGCGTGCCGCAAATGTGGTTGACCCCAAAGGCAGCCATCACGCGCAGGTCGGCATCAGCCATACTGTGCTGCGTGCCTATCTTCATGCGCACCTTGGCGGGCGCTCTTCCGGACGGTTTCTGGAGGCTGGGGACGGCGGCCGCGCCGCCCAGTTGCACAAAAGCTCTGCGGTCCATGCGCTCTCCTTCCGAGTTGACGAGCATGGCACGAAACCCGCGCCAGCGTCAAGCCGTCGTCAGGTCTTGCCCTCCCCCAGCTCCGGCTTGAGGCCCAGTAGGATAGGCATTCCTGCCTGTCGGCCGATCCACGAAGAACAGGCCTGGAGGCCTATTCCACAGATCCGGTATTGAAATGTGGAGGAACGGGGTCTAGGCCGCCATCAGGCCGCGCAGCACGGGGGCCGCTTCCAGGGACGACGTGCAGCGGGGGCACTTCTCGCCGGGTCGCACCCAGGCGCGCTTGCCCACCTGCACAACCTGCGTCTGGACCGTGTGGGTACAGATGGGGCAGTAGGCGAAGCCCTTCAACTGCCGCGGGGTGGGGAGTATTGTCAAGCGGTTCATTATCCGCCTCCTCTGCTCTCATCGGATAGGACGCAGAAAGAGGGGCCAAGGTTGTAAAGAATCTGTAAGATGTCGGAGACCAGCCGGCGGGGGTCACATGAACCACTTATGGCGGTGGTAGACGGCGTCGCCGAATTCCCGCATGAATCCCATCTCGTCTTCGGATAGCAGTCCCTGCCGCACTTCGGCCAGGTTCTCGCGGAAGTGCTTGAGCCGGTAAGGGGCCATCAAGCAGACATCGACGCTGGGGTTCGACAGCACGAAGCGGTAGCACATGCCCGCCGTGGGGACGGGCCGGTCCTTGGGCCAGTTGCGGGGGCGCAGCAGCAGGCGGCCCCAGCGCGTGGCCGTGTAGCTGGTCAGGCCCGGGTCGTGGTGGCCCAAGTGCGGGAAGATGTCCTGCTCGGCGCCCCGGTGCGCGGCGTTGTAGCGGATCATGAGCACGTCCAGCTCGCCCTCGGCGGCCAGCTCCCCGGCGAACTTCCGCTGGTGGGTCGAGATGCCGATGGCCCGCACCTTGCCCTCCTGCCGCAGGCGCAGCAGGTCCTCCCGGGCCCGCTCGGTAAGCTCCCGCCGGTTCAGCACTCCCAGGAACAGGAAGACGTCCAGCGCATCGGTGCGTAGCTGCCGCAGGCGCTTCTCGCAGGTGCGGCGCACGTCGGTGTGCCACCACTTCAAGTTGTACGCGCCGGTGGCCACGACCAGCTCCTGGCGCCGGCTGGGAGGCAGGTCCCGCAGCACCTTGATCATCTGCGTGTCGAAACCGTAGCAGAAGAAGTAGTTGACGCCCTCGTCGAGGGCCAGGTGCACCGCCGCCCTCCCCGGCCGGTAACTAGCCGACAGCCCCAGCCGGAAGACCTTCCGTCCGGTGCGACCCAAAGTGGTGTGGCGGAACTGGTCCGTCATATGCCTTGCTCAGCGCTGGCCGCGGCGGCCGCCTCGCCACAGTGGCTTACCCGATTCGTCGCGCAACCGGAGGGTCTGCCTGGTTTCCGGCAGGCTCACCTCGTAAGCCATTAGTTCTTCGACGCCGGGCTTCTCGTATCCTCTTGAAGTGACCTGCTGGCCGGCTTTGGGGTTGAAACCTCGCTCGACCAAGTAGCGCATCGAGCCGAGCCAGATCCTCCAGGTGCGGCCGTCCGCAGCCTTCACTTCAAGCGAGGGCATGCCCTGGCCGCGCACCAGCTCGACTTTGGTGATCCGGCCGCTCACCTCGGTGATTGGGTCGGCGGCCTTTGGGTTCTGCGCCACCGCGCTGAAAGCCCAAGGGACGAGCAAGGCTGCCGTGGCCAACAGGACTATGCGCATTGGGATCTCTCCCTTGGCCCTCTTCCACGATCAGGCATTACCCAAATCCTACCCCCAAACCATTGTGCCGTGCTGGAGGCAGGGGCTTTGGCTCAACCTCCACCGTGCGAGGGGCAAGCCACTGGCCAGACTCATGTGCTTTAGGATCAACAGGCGGGAACCGGAACGGGCGCCCGCGGACTGCAAATGCTGCGCCAGCGGACCCCGTCCGCGCAACCCTTGCGTTCGCCGGCTCATCCCTCCGGCTTGATGCCGTATTCCTTGAGGCGGTACTGGAGGGTGCGGAGGCTGATGCCGAGCTGGCGGGAGGCCAGCGTCCGGTTGCCCCGGTTAGCCCGCAGCGCCTCCTCGATGGCCTGCCGCTCGATCTCTTTCATGCTGACGGGACGAGGCGCCTCCGTCCCCGCAATCGGCAGGTGCCCCAGCTCGACCACGCCCTCTGCGAGGATCGCCGCCCGTTCCATCAGGTTCTCCAGTTCCCGCACGTTTCCAGGCCAGGCGTAAGCCAGCAGCAGGCCCCGGGCTTCCCCGGACAACCCCGGCGCGGGTTTGTCCAGGCGCTGGGCGGCGCGCGCCAGAAACAATTCCGCCAGCGGCGGGATGTCGGTCGGCCGCTCCCGTAGGGGTGGCAGGTGGAGCGGAAACGTGCTCAGCCGGTAGTAGAGGTCATCCCGGAAACTCCCCTCGGCCGTCAGCCGCTTCAGGTCGCGGTTGGTGGAAGCTATGAGCCGCACATCCACTGAGATGGACCGGCTCCCTCCCAGCCGCTCGAAGTTACGCTCCTGTAACACGCGCAGCAGCTTCGACTGGAGATTCCCGTCCAGTTCACCGATCTCGTCGAGCAGCAACGTGCCCCCGTCGGCACGCTCGAAGACTCCCGCGTGCTGGGCGATAGCGCCGGTGAAGGCGCCCTTCTCGTGGCCGAACAGGGCGCTCTCGACCAGCGTCGGAGACAGCGCCGCGCAGTTCAGCGCCAGGAACCCGCCGCCAGTCCGCCGGCTGTGATCGTGAATGCAGCGGGCCAGAAGTTCCTTGCCGGTTCCGCTTTCTCCCGTCAGCAGCACAGTGGCATTGGTGGGGGCGACCTTGCGCGCCAGGTTGAGCACCTCGAGCATGGCGGGATCGCGGGCCAGCAGCGCTCCGCAGGAGAAGTCCGAATCCGCGTGCTCCGCGGCCGGAAGCGACGGCCGACGCTGTAGCGCGCGGCGCACCAACTGCCTCAGCTCGTCCGGACTGCGCAGGGGTTTCTCCAGGAAATCCACCGCGCCCAGCTTCATGGCCTCCACCGCCGTGGAAACCGTGCCGAAGGCCGTGATCATCACCGCCAGCGTCCCGGGGGCGTGCTGCGCCAGCCAGCGCAGGACCATCAGGCCCTCGCCGTCCGGTAGCCGCAGATCCGAGATCACCAGCTCGAATTTCCGGCCCCTGGCCGCCCGGATGGCTTCGCCTACCGATCCGGCGATGGCCACCACGTACCCCTCGCCGGAGAGGATGGTCTCCAGCAGTCTCCGGAACCCAGGGTCGTCGTCCACTACGAGGATGGCTGCCATGCGGTTCTCCTTCCTCCCGTCGCGGCCTCCTCGACGGGCATGCCGGGGAAGACCAGCTCGGCGCGAGTGCCCCGCGGCTCAATCGGCTCGAGAGTCAACTGGCCGCCCAGGGCCGCCGTCAGGCTCCGGGCTATCGACAGGCCCAGTCCTGTCCCGGAGCTCTTGCTGGTGACGAACGGCTCAAACAGCCTGGCGCGCACCTGGGGGTCAAGGCCCGGACCGTTGTCTTCAACCGAGATGACCAGCCCGCCCGCCGGCGGGCGCACCGCCTGGAGCCGCACCTCTCCATTCTGCCTCTGTTCCAGGGCTTCGATGGAGTTGCGAATCAGGTTCGACAGGACCTGGCTGAGCAGGTCGGGATCGGTTCGCAGGCGCCACGGCTGGGCCTGGCAGGAGAAGCGGATCGGCCGGTCGGCGATGGCTTGCCGGGCGCGTGCTTCCAGCTCTCGGCACAGCGAGACCCAGTCCGCCTGGCGGAGCACAGGTTCCGGGGGCCGTCCGTATAGCAGCAGATCGGTGACCAGCCGCTCCAGCCTCCGGACCTCGCCCAGAATCGGGTCCAGGAGCGGAAGGCTTGCCGGGTCGGCCTTCTCCGCGGCGAGCTGGGCGAAACCCTTGATAGTCCCGAGGGGATTGCGGATCTCGTGCGCGAGCACGGCGGAAAGGTGGCCCAGGCGCGCCAAGTGCTCCAGTGCGAGCTGGCGCTGTTGCAGGCGCGCGCCGCGCCGGGCAGCCCACAACGCGTAGGCCCACACGCCCAGCAGCACCAGGCCGCTGGCCAGGGCCATCAGCACGCTGCGGCGCGCGTGCGCCACCAGGAAATCCGCGGCCGCGGCAGCCAGGTCGATGCGCGCCACGCGCAACCCCGAGGCCACATGAATGGGGATATACGCCCGGAAGATCTTCCCGCCCTCCAGGGTCACTTCCTGGGTCTTGAACAACTGCTGGCCCCGCCAGATGGGCTCCATCGCGGGGCGCTCCGCAGTCTGGTCCTCGGCCCGGAAAACCCGGATGTCTACCAAGCCGGGTTCCTCCGCGGCGAGGGCCGCGAGGCTCTCGGTGAAGCCCTCCGGGGCCAAGGTCTCCAGGCGGCTCGCCAGGGTGGCCGCCCGATCGCGCAGGTAGATGCCCTGCATCCGCTGCAAGTCGCGGAAAGTGACCAGGGAACTTACCACCAGGGCCACGGGCAGCAGCAACGCCACGGCGAGCCACCACCAGCCAGCGATGCGTCTGCGCGTGCGCCCCATCGGTCTGCGCCAGTGTCGCGGCTAATCGCCCGGCGCGGGCGCCGGCGCCTGGGCCAGCCGCCGCCGGGCCAGCCAGACTTTGGCTTCTTCGACCAGCGAGTAGGCCACCGGCACCACCAGCAAGGTCAGCAGCAGGCACAGCGTCTGTCCGCCAATGATGGTCACCGCGATGGCCGAGCGCTGCGAGGCCCCCACCCCGATGCCCACGGCCGTGGGGATCAACCCCGCCACGATCGCAGAGGTGGTCATCAGGATGGGCCGCAGCCGCACCCGGTTGGCCTCCAGAATAGCCTCCCGCAAGGGCATCCCCTGGCGGTACAAGCGGTTCATGTAGTCGATCTGCAAGATCCCGTTCTTCTTGACGATGCCGATCAGCAGCAGCACGCCCAGGGCGCTGAACAGGTTCAGGGAGCGTCCCGTGCCGATCAGGGAAATCAGCGCGAAGGGGATCGACAGCGGCAGGCTGAGCAGGATGATGAACGGGTGCGAGAGGCTCTCGAACTGGGCGGCCAGCACCATGTACATGAAGACAGCGGCCAAGCCCAGCGCCATCAGCATGTTGGCGGTGGTCTCCTCGAGAATCTTGACCTGGCCGGAGAAGAAGACGCTGTGTCCGGCGGGCAGCCCCACGCGCTCGATGGCGGCCATGGTGCCGCTGGCGGCATCGGCCAGGGAGTGCCCCGGCGCCACGTTACCGTAGAGGCTAACCGCGAACTGCCGGTTGAAGCGGTCGATGCTGGAGGGGCCCAGGCCACGCTCCAGCCTGGCCACCGAGTCCAGCCGGATCAGACCCAGCCTCGCGGAGGGCACCAGGATGCGGCTCAGCGCGGCGGTGGAGTCCCGCTGGCTGGGCAGCAACCGCATGGTCACCGGGTACTGCTCAGCCCCCTCCTTGTAAGTAGAAACTTGATCCTCGCCGGACATCAGCAGCCGCACCGCCCCGGCGATGTCCGATACCCGTACGCCCAGGTCGGAGGCCCGCATGCGGTCGATGACCACCTGGACTTCGGGGCTGCTGAGGTTGACGTTAACCCTGGCATCCGCCACCGAGGGCACCTTGACTATCTCCTGATTGACCTGCTTGGCCAGCTCGACCAGCGGTTTGAACTCGGGGCCCAGCAGCGCGGCGCGGATGGGGGAGAAGGTCTCCCGCCCGCCCAGCACATTGGGGAAACGCACCCCGGGGCGGGTGTGGGCCCAAGGCCGCAGGGCCTCCCGGACGCGCTGGCCCATCTGCACGATGTCGTCGCGCTGGTCGGTCGGCTTCAGCAGGACGCTGATCTCGCCGCGGGTCACGCCCCCCCGCATGCCGTGGGTGGAGGGGATCACCACCGTCACGCCGGGAATCTTCTCGATGCGCTGCGCCATCTCCACAGTCACGCGCTCGGTCTCATTGATGGAGGTGCCCTCCGGCAGCTCCATTGACACAGAGAGCTCATTCTGGTCTTCCTGCGGCATCCAGTCGCGCCCGATGAACCGATAGGCCACGAAGGTGGAAGCGAAGGTCGCCAGCGCCAGGCACACCACGGCCCAGCGGTGATCGAGCGACCAGCCCAGCAGCTTCACATAGGGGCGCGCTCTCCAGCTACGGTCATGCTCCCCGCCGGAGGTCCCCGAGGCCTTCTTGCGCAGCAACCGTGAGCTGAGCGTCGGCGTCAGCGTGAAGGCTACCAGCATCGACACCAGAACGGCAATCGCCATGGTCCAGCCGAATTGGTTCAAGAACCGCCGCGCGTAGCCGGTCATGAAGGCGATGGGCACGAAGATGATCACCAGCGACAGGGTGGTGGCCATCACCGCCAGCGCGATCTCCTTGGTGGCCCGCACCGCGGCCTCCTTGGGCGGCACGCCCTTTTCCTGGATCCACCGGTAGATGTTCTCCAGCACGATGATGGCGTCGTCTATGACTATGCCCACGGCCAGGGTCAACCCCAGCAGGGTCATGGAATTCAGGGTGAAGTCCATGGCCCGCATCAGGGTGAAGGTGGTGATGATAGAGGTGGGAATGGCGATCGCGCTGATCAGCACCGTGCGCCAGTTGCGGATAAACACAAACACGATGAGCGAGGCCAGCAGGGCGCCCAGGACCAGGTGCTCCTCCAGGGCCTCGACCGAGTGACGGATGTAGGTGGCTTGGTCCCGGATCACCTCGAGGCGAACCCCGGACGGAAGCTGCTGGCTGTAGTCGGCCAGCCGTGCCTTCACGTTGTCCACCACCTTCACGGTGTTGGCGCCGGTTTGCCGCCGCACCGACAGAATCACCGCCGGCTGGTTCTGGTAGTAGGCGAAGCTGCGCTTCTCGGCCATGCCGTCTTCGACGTAGCCCAGGTCGCGGATGCGGACGGGCACCCCGCCAACGTTCTTGACGATGATCTGGTTGAATTCCTCGACGTGCTCGATCCGGCCCAGCGTGCGGACGCCCACCTCGGTGGTAGCCCGCACGATCCGCCCGCCGGGGGCCTCGACGTTCTCTGCCCGCAGCGCCCGCTCCACGTCCTGCGCGGTCAGGTTGTACGCGCTCAGCTTGTCGAGGTCGAGGAAGACGTTGATCTGGCGTGTGCGCCCCCCGTTGAGGTCCACTCCCGCCACGCCGTCCACGGTCTCCAGCGCCCGGCGGATGCCCTTGTCGGCGATCTCGGTAAGCTCGCGCTGGGAGCGGTCGCCGATCACCGCCAAGGTGATCACCGGGTCGCGGTCCGGATCCGCCTTCTGAACCACCGGCGGCAACACGTTCGGCGGCAGCCGGCTCATGGCGCCGGCGACCTTCTCGCGCACGTCCTCGGAGGCCTCGCCGATGTCCTTCTCCAGGGTGAAGGTGACTATCAGGAACCCGCCCCCTTCGCTAACCATGGCGCGCAGTTCCTCGATGCCGCTCACCGAGGCAATGGCCTCCTCCAGCGGCATGACCACCTGGGTGGCCACCTCCTCCGGGCTGGCCCCGGGCAGGCGGACCCGCACGTACACCGTGGCCGGGTCGGTCTTGGGAAACAGATCCACTCCCAACTGGAGAAAACTGACCGCCCCCATCACCGTCAGGAACAGGATCAACATGAAGGCGAAAACGGGGCGCTGGACACAGATCTCGGAAAGACGCACGAAGACCCTCCTTGCCTGGGCTGCTCACCTATCAG
>VFZS01000131.1 GCA_016871095.1 Acidobacteriota bacterium | reverse complement strand
CTTTGGCCAACGCAGAGCACCCGCAGCCACCCCAGGCGCCGCCGCCGCCTCCCGGCGGCGTCCAGTTACCTTTGGGCGCGCCCGGCGCGGGCCGCAATCTCATCCCCGTCAACATCGAAGACGAGATGCGCCGATCCTACCTGGATTACGCCATGAGCGTGATCATCGGGCGCGCGCTGCCGGACGTGCGCGACGGCCTCAAGCCGGTGCACCGCCGGATTCTGTTTGGCCTGCACGAGATGGGGCTGAGCTTCAACCGCCCCACCCGCAAGTGCGCCAAGATCGTCGGCGAAGTGCTGGGCAAGTACCATCCTCACGGGGACACCGCGGTCTACGACGCCCTGGTGCGCATGGCGCAGCCCTTCTCGATGCGCTACCCGCTCATCGACGGGCAAGGCAATTTCGGAAGCGTGGACGGCGACCCGCCCGCGGCCATGCGCTACACCGAGGCGCGGCTGGCCCGCATCGCTTCAACCTTGCTGGCCGACATCGACAAGGAGACCGTCGATTTCCGCGCCAACTATGACGACAGCGAGCAGGAACCGGAAGTCCTGCCCGCGCGCGCGCCCAACCTGTTGATCAATGGCTCCTCCGGCATCGCGGTGGGGATGGCCACCAACATCCCGCCGCATAACCTGAGTGAGGTGATCGAAGCCACCATCCTGCTGATTCAGAATCCAAACACGCCGCTGGAGAAGCTGATGGAGGTCCTGCCCGGTCCGGATTTCCCCACCGGCGGTTTCATCCTGGGCCGCCAGGGTATTCTGGACGCATACACGCGGGGCCGCGGGCAATTGAGACTGCGGGCCCGCGCGGCCATCGAGCACCTGGGCAAGGACCGCGACGCCATCGTGGTCACTGAGATCCCCTATCAAGTCAACAAAGCGCGCCTGATCGAGCACGCCGCCGGGCTGGTCAACGAGAAACGGCTCGAGGGCATCTCGGAAATCCGCGACGAGAGCGATCGCGACGGCATGCGCATCGTCTTCGAGCTGAAGCGCGGCGAACAGGCCGAGGTGGTGCTGAACAACCTGTACAAGCACACCCAGTTGCAGACCGGCTTCGGTGTCATCATGCTGTCGATCGTGGCCGGGCAGCCCCGCGAACTGGGCCTGGTGGACACGCTGAAGCGCTTCATCGACCACCGCGTCGAGGTGGTGCGCCGCCGCACCGAGTACGAACTGAGGAAGGCGCGCGAACGGGAGCACCTGCTGCTGGGCTTCAAGAAGGCCCTGGAGAACCTGGACGAGGTGATCCAGCTCATCCGCGCTTCACGCACGCCGAAGGAGGCGCGCGAGGGGCTGGTGGCCCGCTTCGAGTTCACCGAGCGGCAGGCCCAGGCCATCATCGAGCTGCAACTCCAGCGCCTCACCGGCATGGAGCAGCAGAAGCTCATCGAGGAGCTGGCCGAGATCCAGAAGCGCATCGGAGAGTACCTGGAAATCCTGGGCTCGGAGGAGATTCTGCGCGGCGTGATCATCAAAGAGCTGCGCGAGGTGGCCAAGGATTACGGGGATGAGCGCCGTACGCAGATCGTGGCGGACCCCGGCGAGATCCGGCTCGAGGACCTGGTGGCCGTCGAGGACGTGGCGGTCACGGTCACCAACGGCGGGTACTTGAAGCGCACGTCGGTGGACACCTACCGGCGCCAAGCCCGCGGGGGCAAGGGCCGCATCGGCATGGGCACGCGCACCGAGGACTTCGTCGAGCACCTCATCGTGGCCTCCACCCACAGCTACCTGCTGATCTTCACCAGCAAGGGGCGGGTCTACTGGCTCAAGATCTACGAGATTCCCGATGCCGGAACGTCGGGCCGCGGCAAGCACGTCTCGAATCTGGTCGCGCTCCAGCCCGACGAGACCATCCGCGCCTTCCTGGCCGTGCGCGAGTTCGCCTCCGGCTCCTACATCGTCATGGTGACCCGGCGCGGGGTAATCAAGAAGAGCGAGCTGACCGAGTTCGACAACCCCATCTCGCGCGGCATCATCGCCATGGCGCTGGATGAGGGCGACGAGCTGATCGCCGCCCGCCTGACCAACGGCAGCAAGTGGATTTTTCTGGGTTCGCGCGAGGGCAAGGCCATCCGCTTCGTGGAGACCCAGGTGCGCGCCATGGGGCGGCCGGCGCGCGGCGTGCGCGCCATGACGCTGACGCAGAGCGACTACCTGGTAGGCATGGAAGTGGTGGACGAGACGGGGCTGATTCTTACCATCTCGGAGATGGGCTTTGGCAAGCGCACGCCGCTTACCGCGTATCGGCTTACCGCCCGGGGGGCCAAAGGGGTCATCAACATGAAGACCACCGGGCGGACGGGCAAGGTGGTGGCCATCATGGAGGTGAAGGAAGACTCCGAGCTGATGATCATCACCAAGGACGGCAAGATCATCCGCATCCACGCCGCCGAGATCCGCCAGGCCAGCCGCTCCACCCAGGGCGTCCGGCTGGTGCGCATGGAGGAAGGCGACCGCCTGGCCGCCGCCTCGGTGATTCCGGAGGAGGAGGCCGGGGAAGGCAACGGCGGCAACGGGCAGAACGAACTGCCGCTGGCCGAGCCGGAGCGTCCGGTATAATCAGAGTTATGGGGCTGTTAGTGGAACTGGGCACTCCCGCCGCGACCTTGGATGCGGGCGTGCTCGAGGAGAAAGAGCGGAAGCTGTTCGCGCTGCTGGAGGGACTGGGCCGCGTGGTGGTGGCCTACTCCGGGGGGACCGATTCGGCGTACCTGGCCTGGGCCGCCCGCCGCGTGCTGGACGACAATGCTCTGGCGGTGACCGCGGTTTCCCCCTCGCTGCCGGAATCGCACCGGCGCGACGCGGAGGAGTTCGCGCGCCGCTTCGGCCTTCAGCATGAGTGGCTGGAGACGCGCGAATTCGAGAACCCGCTATTCGTCGAGAATAACCCCGACCGCTGCTTCCACTGCAAGGGCGATTTCTTCGCGCTGCTGAAGGAGCTGGCCGGGGCGCGCGGTTTCCCGCACATCGTCTACGGGGTCAACCTGGACGACCTGGGCGACTACCGCCCCGGCCAGAAGGCGGCCGAGCAGCACGGCGTGCGCGCGCCGCTGATGGAGGCGGGTCTGAGCAAGGCGGAGATCCGCGAGCTGTCGCGGCGCGCCGGGCTGCCCACCTGGGACCGTCCGGCGGCGGCGTGCCTGAGCTCGCGTATTCCCTACGGCACGCCCATCACCGTCGAGCGGGTCAAGACCGTCGAAGCTGGTGAAGAGGCCCTGCGCGGGCTGGGGTTCCGTCAGTTCCGCGTGCGTTTCCATGGGGACCTGGTGCGTATCGAGATCGCGCCCGAGGAGCTGCCCCGCGCTCTCGATGCCGCCATGGCGGCGCGCCTGGTCGAGTTGTTCAAGCCCCTGGGCTTCCACTACGTCACCCTGGATCTGGAAGGCTACCGCCAGGGCGCGATGAACGAGGCGCTGGGGCGGGAGCGGCGATAGCCGTAACGGTGTAGGGCCTTTCCCGGTGCGCAGAGCTGGGTCGCGACTCGCGCGGCTCACCCTCACCGTGCGATGGCGTACTCCACCGACATCGGGTCGCCCATACGCCTGGAGGCGTCCAGGATCTCGATGCCGACCACGTTGCCGTTCTTGTCGTAGTCGAGGATCACTCCGGGCTTCTCCTCGTCGCTTTCCTCGACCGGAGCGTCACTGAGGACGATGCTGAGCACGTCCACCTCGGGATCGTACCTGACTTTCATTCCGGCCTCCAGCACTTCCGCACCTTGCTGGTTCGGTAGACCGTCACCACTACCGGCGGCTCCTTGTCCGTGGCCACCACGGCCCTCACAAGGTACATTTTCCCATCCTCGGACTCAAAACGCGACTGGAGGGCCTCCTTGTCGCCCGGCTCGGGTAGCCGCTGCTCGGGATTCTCGAGGACCGAGTCCAGCCACGCCCGCGGGATCTGGCGCCGCGACATCTTGTCTTCGGCGTGCCTGGATACCAGGTACTTCATTGCCGACTCCTCCGCTCACTCCCTATCTGCGTCCCCCCTCCCCAACCTCCCACGTCGTGCCGGAGGTGGAGTCGTACCCGCAGCAGTGGCCGCTCGACGCCGTCATGAAGGCAGGATACAGAACCACCTTTATACTCCAAGTGGGGGCCTCGCACCCGATTTCGCGGAGGCGGGGGTTTGCATAACGCTGCATGAGGTCCGCGCGGCGCTGAGCGAGGTGCGCGAAGAGACCCTGCGCGGGCTAGGCTTCCACTACGTCACCCTGGATCTGGAAGGCTACCGCCAGGGCGCCATGAACGAAGCTTTGAAGCGCGAGCGGCGATAGTTCGGCAAACGGGCCTGTCGCGTCTATCCGCGACGTCACAAGCGCGTTGGCATCGCGGCGACCACTCGCTCACGCTCGTGGCTCGGTTAGAGGCGCGAATGCCGCAGCCGAGCCGCGACCGTCAGGGAGCGGTTACGCAGTCAACTCCTTCGCTGCGTATAGTATAGTGTCAGACGGAGGAGGGGATGAAAGCCGCTCTGCTGCTGCTGTTCCTGGCAGTGACCCTCTCGCTTGCGGTGTTCCGCGATCAATCCGCCGCGGATCGCGGGAAACAAGAGCCCACCGTGCTGTTCCAAGTGATCGAAGCCCTCTTCCGGCTGCGTCCGTTCAGGCTGGATGCGGTGAGCCGGATCACGGAGACGACCCTGCGGCAGTCCGGCTCCAACGAGTACTTCGCCATGTTCACGTCCGTGAGGGGCGGCAGGGCGCCCGTGCGCGAGGTCGAGCTGCGCCTCCCCAAGCCAGCCAGTTCCAAGAAAGACGGCATCCTGATTCTCACCATCGATACTGCGGCCCGCATCACGACCGACGCGGTGGAACAGCGGTTCGGCGCCCGGCCCGACCTTAGCGTGGCGCCCCCCGCCGCTCCGTACGAGATCGCCTACACCTACCCGCAGCCCTGGGGAAAAGTGAGCTTTCAGTTCGCCCGCGGAACGCGATGCCTGGTGGCGGTGATCCTCGACGCGGTTGAGCCGCCGCCGGCCACAACCGCCGAACGGTGGCTGGACACGTTCGCCGTGTATCCGGGGGCGCGGGAGCTCTGTTCGCAGCACGTGACCGGCAACGCGATGCACATCCTCTGGCACGCCTACGCGACTCGGGACCTTCCGGAGAAGGTCATCGCCTTCTACGTGCAAGCGGAAGGGAAGGAGCATGCCGAGCAGAGCGAGAACTCGGTCACCTTCCGGCACGGCGACAAGGTCTTGTCCATCCACCGCGCTTCGGCCAAGGACTATCCGGAGTGCGGAAAGCCGCCGCGGCCCGAGGAGAAGACCGTACTGATCGTGTCGCAGGCCATCCGGTCCTCCTGACCACGGGTGAAGTCACGTCCCGTTTGGCTCGCGCTGGGCCGATAGCAGGGTGGCGCCGGGCGGAGCCGAAGGAATTCCCCGGGTCAAACGCCGCCAACTGGCCGGAACGCGAGGACGGCCTGGTTCGTAGTACGATCCGGGGCCGGAAGTATGAAAACGGACGGCAGGCTCCCGAGGATGGAACTATGCGAAGAAGCGCTCTATGGGTCCTGGTTCTCGCAGGACTGGCCGCGGCGCAGACCCCGACGCCCAGCGAGTTGGTGGAACGGCACATCAAGGCAGTCGATTCGGACGGGAGTGGGACACGCTCGCTGGTGCGAAAGGGGGTGATCAAACCGGGTGAGGGCGAGTATCCCGCCGAATTGCAGGCCCTGGTCCCGGACCAGTGGCGGCTGGTCCTGGAGTTTCCCGGAGCCCGGGAGGAAGTGGTCAACAACGGGAAGGAAAGCTGGGAACAAGCGCCGGGGGGCACGGGAGCCCCCTCGCCCGCGTTTGTGGCCCAGGTGGATCCTGCCTTCAATCTGAGCTTCCTCTTGAATCCCGGGCCGCGTCTCGCCGGGATGCGGGTGAAGGAGCGCAGGGCTTCCGGAGAACGGGACGTCTGGGCCGCGGAAGTGGATGGTCCGGAAGGCAAAGTGATCCCGGTCCATTTCGACGCGGCGACCGGCCTGCTGGTCCGCTACGGCGCCTCTGTGCTGGAGGACTACCGGCGCGTGGGCGGGCTGATGGTCCCACATCGGGCGGGCGTGGCGGAAGGCCGGATGGCCTTTCTCTTTGAGGCCCGGGAGGCGGAGGTCAACGCGCCGGTCGAGCCGGCGCATTTCGTGAAGGAGAGCAACACGGCGGCCTACCGCGCGGCGCAACGGGCGGCGAACGCGGCGGCGCTGGAGAAATGGGGCCACGGCGTGGATTGGGGAGCGGCGCGTGAGGTGCTGCTGAACATGGGCGACTTCTCGCCCGAAGACGGGCGCATCCTCTACGACGTGATCACCTCGAAGGGGTACCAGCGTGGACTGGAGATCGGCACGGCGCGCGGCAATTCCGCTATCTGGATGGGACTCGCCTTCCGCAAGACCGGCGGGCGGCTGATCACGCTGGAGATTAACGAGACGCGCGCGCGCATCGCGCAGGAGAACTTCCGGAAGGCCGGTCTGGAAACCGTGGTGGAGTGCCGGGTGAACGACGCGTTCAAAGAGATCCCGCGGCTGGAGGGGACCTTCGATTTTGTGTTCATGGACACGGGGGCGGCGCTGCATCAGAAGTTCCTGGATCTGCTGTATGCCCGCATCGTGCCCGGTGGAGCGGTCTCTTCGCACAACGCGAACGACCTGGAGCGCATGGAGCCCGCTTTCTGGAAGACGATCACCACCGATCCCAACCTGGAGACGAAGATCACGCGGACGCCCTCGGGCGGCGTATCGGTGAGCGTCAAGAAGCGCTGAGCCCCGTGAGGGAGGCGCGGGCGGCCTTCAAAGCGCCCCTACTTGTACAGCCCGCGCTCGCGGATGTAGGCCAGCACTTCGGGGAGGATTTCGGGCGGGGATTCGCCCGCGGCCAGGCGGGCGCGCAGATCCGAGGAGGATACCGGCAAGGCCACGGTCTCGAGGGCGTGCACGCGCGCACCGGCGGGAACCTGGTAGGTGTGCCCGGGCCGCGTCACCACAAGGAACTCCGCCAGGCGGATCACGTCCTGCCAGCGAAACCAGGTTCGGATCTCGGCGAAGGCATCCGCGCCGATCAGGAAGAACAACTCGTCACCCGGCGCGAGCATGGCGCGGACCTTCTCGACGGTGGAGATGGAGTAACTGACGGTGTCGCCGGCCTCGATGCTTGAGGCTTCGAAGGCCGGCTCGCCGCGGCAGGCCAGTTCGACCATGCGGTAGCGGTCGTGGTAGGCGGCGGAAGTGGCGTCGCCCTTGTGCGGGGGACGGGCGGCCGGCACGAAGAGCACCCGGTCGAGCGCGAACCGGACCGCCGCTTCGCGCGCCACCTTGAGATGCGCGGCGTGGATGGGGTCGAAGGTGCCGCCAAAAAGCGCGAGTCTCAAAACGTGATGCCCACCAGGGCTTCCAGTTGATTCAGGTTGGAAAGGCTGAACCCGTCAGCGGGACGGCCGAGGTTGGCCTTGCGCCACCTGGTGTAGCGGACCTCGGGCGAGAGGCGCACGATGGGCAGGCGGCCCTCCAGGCCCAGGCCGAACACCCAGCCGGAAGTGGAAGAGTCGCTCAGCTCGGGCAAGTTCTTCAGACCGCGCAGGCTGTTGAAGGCCACGCCGGCGGCCACGTAGGGCGCCACCATGTTGCGCGACAGCCGCACCTTGCCCAGCAAGGGAAACTGCCAGGAGCTGCCGGCCACCTCTCCCACGATGTCGGCAAAGTGGGTCCGGTACTTGACGGGGCGATAGAGCAGGTCCAGCTCAACGCTGAAGTATCCGCCGAGAAGCAGCTCGGCGGTTGGCCCCAGCATGTAGCGGCCACTCTGGGGCTCGTAGCGCAGGCCCTTCCAGGATTCTGACTTCACCACGTCCTGGAACGGCGCGCCGGCCTTGACGCCGAACGACAGGCGCTGCGGCAGCGCCACCGCCGCGGCGGCCGACAGCAGGGTCAGGAGACTGATGCCGCGCCTAGCCAGGCTCCACGGGCGCGGCAGAGTGCGGAAGAGCATACTTGGGTGATTCTACACCAGGCCGATAGCCGCTGCTGAAGCTCTGGGTCTCAGCGGCGCGGACTGCCAGCTCGTCGGCGCGCATATTGTCGGCGTGGGAGGCGTGTCCCTTGGTCCACACCCAGTGGACGCGGTGAGGCCCGGCGGCCGTTTCCAGGGCGCGCCAGAGGTCCTGGTTGAGGACCGGCTTTCGGGCGGAGGTCTTCCAGCCGTTGCGCTTCCAGGTCCGGATCCAGCGGGTGATGCCGTTCTTGAGGTACTCGGAGTCAGTGGTCAGCTCGACCTCGCAGGGCTCCCGCAGGGCCCGCAAGCCCTCGATGGCGGCGGCCAGCTCCATGCGGTTGTTGGTGGTGCGCGGGGAGGAGCCGAACAGCTCGCGGTGGTGCTGACCGTAGCGCAGCACGCAGGCCCATCCGCCGGGGCCGGGATTGCCGGAGCAGGCGCCGTCGGTGATGAGGCGAACCTTCTTCACGAAGACGCCGGCTCCAGGTCGCGCTCGAAGAAGTCGTCCACCAGCTCGAGAATGCGGCGCGGATCCTGGGCCCGAAAGATCCGGGCGCGCAGGTGGGCGCCGTGGCGCAAACCGGTGGTGAAGTAGCCGGCGAACTGCTTCATCCGGCCGAGGGTCTCGCGATGGCCGCTGGCCAGCAGCAGGTCGAAGTACTCGCGCAGCAGGCGGTGGCGGTCCGCGGGGGTGGGCCGCTGGTAGGAGCCTGTGGCGAGCAGCTCCTCGAGCTGGCGAAAGACCCAGGGATGGGTGGCGGCGGCGCGGCCGATCATCACGGCGTCGCAGCCGGTTTCATCCACCATGCGTAGCGCATCTTCGGGAGTGGTGACGTCGCCGTTGCCGATGACGGGGACGCGCACCGCGGCTTTCACCTCGGCGATGCGGCTCCAGTCGGCGCGTCCGGCGAACCCCTGCTCGCGGGTGCGGGGGTGCAGGGCGACCGCCTCGAGGCCGCAGTCCTCGGCCAGGCGCGCCACTTCGACGGCCACCCGCTCGCGCTCATTCCACCCGGAACGGTACTTGAGGGTCAGGGGAACGGAAAGGGCGGCCCGCATGCGGCGCAGGATGTGCTCGACGCGGGGCAGATCGCGCAACAGCGCCGAGCCGCCCTGGCTGCGGACCACCTTGGGGACGGGACACCCGAGGTTGACGTCCACCAGGTCGAAACCCAGATCCTGGCACATGCGGGCGGCGTCCGCCATCACCTGCGGGTCGGCGCCGAACAATTGCGCGCCCAGGGGATGCTCCTCGGGCATGAAGCCCAGGTAGTCGAGGGTGCGCGCGGGCTTGCGGGCGCGGCGCGAGCGGACCAGTCCCTCGGAGCTGATCAGCTCGGTCATCACCAGCCCGCAGCCGCCCAGGCGGCGGAGAAAGCGGCGGAACAGGGAATCGGTCAGGCCGGCCATGGGGGCCAGTACGGTGGCCGGACGGACTTGAAGCGCGCCGATGCGGAGCAGCTCGGGGAAGCGCGCCATATGCCTTCATTGTAGACGCGGGGCGGAGGGAGGTCGAAACGCGGCCGCGATGCGGTACGTTAGAAGGAGAAGGAGGCTGCGATATGAAAGTTGTGCAAGTGGGCATCCTGGTTGCGCTGGCGGCGGTGGCGGGGCTGCTGTTCCTGGTCTACAAACAACAGAGCGCCGTTCCCCCGGTGGCGCCGCAGGCGGCTGCGCCCGCCGCGGAGGCGGCCCCTGCTCCCACGCCCGAGGCGGCTCCGGCGGCGGAGAGCGCGCCGCCGGCCGAGGCCGCGGCGAAGCCCGCGGCGCCGGCGCCGCAAAGGGCGGCTGCCAGACCGCCGGCCGCATCTGCGCCCGCGGAAGCGCCGCAGACCGCGGCGCCCAGGGCTCCGGCGGCGCCGCCGCAGACTACGCCCCCGCCAGCCCCGGCGCCCGCCGAGGCGCCCAAGCCCGCGGCTTCCTTGACGCCGCCCAGCGGGACGCCGGCCGCGCCCCGGGAGCCGCACCGGGTGACCGTTCCCGCGGGCACGCTATTGAGCGTGCGGCTGTCGGAGACACTCTCGACCGAGCGGCACAACACGGGCGATTCATTCGGCGCCACGCTGGACCAGCCCCTGGTGATCGAAGGGTTCGTGCTGGCCGAACGCGGCGCGCGCCTCGAGGGCCGGGTGCTGGAAGCGGAGAAGTCCGGGCGGGTGCGCGGCACCGCCACGCTGGCTATTCACCTGATCAAGCTGCACACCTTGGACGGCCAGGTGGTGCCTATCCTGACACAGAAGTTCGTCCAGGAGGCCGAGACTACTCGGCGCGAGGACGCCACCAAGGTGGGCGCGGGGGCCGCCATCGGCGCTGCCATCGGGGCCATTGCCGGGGGCGGGAAGGGCGCGGCCGTGGGCGCTGCGGTGGGCGGGGCCGCCGGAGCGGGAACTGTGGCCGC
>VFZS01000130.1 GCA_016871095.1 Acidobacteriota bacterium | reverse complement strand
GCGAAGGCTGTTTGTTTCCAGCGCGGCTCACAACGCCTCCGCCACGGGGTTTGGGCAAGCCTGTGGCGCGCCGGTGAGGACCGACGTACCGTGCCGACGCCCGCGCCGGTCCTGCGGGCGATTTCCGGCCAGCTCAAACCTTGCCTGCGCAGCTCCACCACCTCCTGGCGATCAAACACACGGCGCGGCCGGCCGATGGCGTTACCGGTCTTGGTCCCGTGGCGGCGGGCGTAGTCCAGTCCGGCGACAACCCGCTCGCGGATGACGCTTCGCTCCAGCTCGGCCATGGCCGCGATGATGGTGAACATGGCCCTGCCCATCGGTGTGGAAGTGTCCAGCGCCTCCTGGTGGGAAACGAAGTCGATCCCCAGGCTGCGGAACTCCTCCAGAGCCAGGACCAGTTGCCTGACGCTGCGGGCGAAGCGGTCGAAGCGCCAGACCACGACTACATCGATCTGCCCGCGCCTGGCATCGGCCATCAACGAATCCAGGCCGGGGCGCCTTTCCTTGGCCCCGCTGGCCCGGTCGCTGTAGATCCGGTGCGGCACCCAGCCGCGTTGGGCAACAAGTTCCCGGAGAGGTTGTTCCTGCACTTCAGGGTTCTGATCGAAGGCCGGCATGTCGCCCTGAAGCGACTTGCGGGCGGTTGAGACGCGGAGGTAGATGGCGGCGCGCTTCACACTGGCCCTCCGCTACGACACCCTTGCCGGGAGCGGAAGGGGGCATTACCGCAAGTTATTTCTGCCTCCCGAGCCGGTTCTAGTAGCCGGCCTCCGTTGTCCTCCAGTGTTGCCCTGGGGTGGTCTGCGGTGCGGCGGAAAGGCAGAGCGCTGCCCCTTTGCAGTGCGGCGACCGGAAACGCGACCGAGCCCCCGGTCGGGCGGACTCGGTTAAGACATTTCAGGGCGATTCTGTTCGTCCGGTTTTCCGTCCGGTTTCCGTCCGGTCGCTGAGTCCACTTTCGGCGGTTCTTCGCCAACCGTGGAAAACCAGGGCAAAGACGTGATCCCGGCAGTTCGGACGAGATTGAAGCCTGCAAGTTGTTGAAGGGGCAGCAACATACAGGCGGCTCAGCAGGTTGCCGGGCAGGATGTCTTGGAGGCGCGGGGGGGAATCGAACCCCCGAATAAAGGTTTTGCAGACCTCTGCCTTACCACTTGGCTACCGCGCCTGAACGGCAGGTTCACCTTGAACATAGCGCGGGGCGGCGCGGGAAGTCAAACGAACAGGGAACAGCGCAACCCTGGGACAGGCCGGGGTGTCCACGGAGGGACACCCTAGCCTGTCCCGGGTTTTCCTACGCGTACTCCTTGGCGCTGGCTTCGAGGGAGAAGATGACTTTGCGGTCGGGCAGGCGGGAGCGGAGCAGGGCCAGTTCGTCGGCGCCCTCGCGCAGCGGCAGCGCCACCTGGCCGCCCTCGGCCGCCGAGCGGCACAGCGCCATCATGATCTCAAAGCCCTGGTAGGCGCTCTCGAAGTTGCAGGGGTGTGTCCGGGCCGGTTCGTCCAGCCAGGCGGCGATGTCCTGGATGTAGGGCGGCATGTCCAGGTCGTAGTTCATGGAGCCAGGCCCCGCGCCCATGCGGTCCTTGGCCACCACCCGCCAGCCGCCTCCGGTGAACACCTCGGCGAAGCCGTCGGCGCCCTGCGCCCCGATGCGGCACTTGCGCCACCAGTAGTCCACTTCCGGCACGTCCGGCGCCCCGGCGCCGCACTCGACGATGCCGCGCACGCCGTTGGCGAAATGAATGAAGCCTGCGATGTGGTCGGGCGAGGGATGAGCGTCGGTCAGCTTGCCCCGCCCCGCCGCCTGGGCCATCACCCATTCGGCCACAGCCTCGCCGTTGTACCAGCGCATGTAGTCGATGAGGTGGCTGAGCAGGTGCATCATCCAGCCGGTGGCCGTGCCGTAGACGGTGTGGACGCGCCCCAGCGCGCCGCCGACGAGGATCTCCTTCACCTTGCGGTAGTGTTCCCCGTAGCGGTGCTGATGGCTGACCACGGCCCGCACGCCGCTCTCATTGAGCAACTTGCGGATCTCCATGGCCTCGGCGCTGGAGAGGGCGATGGGCTTCTCCATGGCGATGAGGCGGGCGCCGCTGGCGATGCCGATGCGGATCATGTCGGCGCGAAGCTGAGGCAGGGTGCAGAAACAGAAGACGTCGGGACGCGCCTCCAGAGCCACATCCAGGGCATCCGTGCCCTGCACCGCGGGTTTCAGCCTGGCGGCCGCGGCCTCCACCCGGGCCGGGTCCACATCGCAGATGCCCGCTACCTCGAAGGAGGCGTTGGCCTGAAACGTCTGGGCATGGTGCATCCCGCGCTTGCCCAGGCCCACCACCACCACTCGGTACTTGGAACTCATGACGGGTCACCCTCCTCTCAAGTCAAGCCCGGTCCCACTCCCGCAACTTGGCGACAGTGTAGTCCACCTCCTGCTCGGTAAGCTCGGGGAACATGGGCAGCGAGATGCAGCAGCCGGCGTTGCGCTCGGAGTTCGCCAGCGGCGTGGCGACACGCGCTGCCTTGCCCCAGGAGTAGCCCTCCTGCTGGTGAATGGCGATGGGGTAGTGGCACTTGGCGTCGATGCCGTGGCGGTTGAGGAACTCGAGCAGCCGATCGCGCTGGGCCGGCTCGCGGGTCTCGATCACGTACAGATGGAAGACGTGGTGGTAGCCGGGCGTCTCATAGGGCAGGGCGAGGCGCTGGACGCCGGCCAGCCCGGCGGTGTATCGCGCGGCCCAGTGGCGCCGCAGGTCGTTCCACTCGTCGATCTTCTTCAGTTTGGCGCTCAGCACGCCGGCGTGGAGGTCGTCCAGGCGGCTGTTGAAGCCGAAGCTGTGGCAGGAGCGCCTGTCCGAGCCGTGGTTGCGCAACTTGCGGATGACGCGGTCCACCTTCTCGTTATCGGTGACCACCGCGCCGCCGTCGCCGAAGGTGCCCAGGTTCTTCTGGATGATGAAACTGGTGCAGACGGCGTCGCTCAGCTCGCCGATCTTGAAGGTGTCGCCGCGCGCGCCGATGGCCTGGGCGTTGTCCTCGATGACCGCCAGATTGTGGCGGTCGGCGATCCGGCGGATGGCCTTCATGTCCGCGCACTGCCCGTACAGGTGCACCGGCACGATCGCCTTGGTGCGAGGCGTGATGGCGGCTTCGATCAGCGCGGGGTCGATGCAGTTAGTGCGCGGATCGGAATCCACGAAAACGGCCGTGGCGCCCGCGATCCAGATGGCTTCGGCAGTGGCGAAGAAGGTGTTGACGGTGGTGATGCACTCGTCGCCGTCTCCGATGCCCAGCGCCATGAAGGCCAGCCACAGCGCATCCGTTCCGTTGCCCACGCCCACGGCGTACTTCATGCCGTGGTAGGCGGCCAGCTCCTGCTCGAAGCGCTTGAGCATCGCCCCCATGACGTACTGGCCGCTCTCGAGCACCTCCTGGAGGTTGGCGTCGATTTCCGCTTTCAAGCTATGGTACTGGCGAACATGCCCGTAAAATGGGACCTGCATGTGCTGCGACTTCTCCTTAGCGTGGTGTCCTGCCGGTAAACAGGGGTTCTGAACAGTATACGACAGCGGGGCCGGCGGCGCCGGTCAGGATTTGGCGCCGGCTTTGGCCGCGGCCGGGCGGCGCAGCGGCGCGGCGGGGGCCAGGGGCGAGGCGTAGTAGCCGGTGCGGGTGCGCGCGTTGGGGCGGTTGGGGCCGTTGACCGAGACCTTGATCCGGCGGAAGCTGCCGTCGAGTTCCTGCTTGAGGGGCGAGTAGGCCAGGATGTACTGGTTGCGGATGTCGTGGGCCACCTGGAGCGTAAACTTCCCGACATCCTCGACCTGGCTGGGATAGAAGGCCAGGCCGCCGGTGGCTTCGGCGATGTTGTCCAGGGCGCGCTTGGCGCGCCGGGCCTCGCGGCGTTCCTCCTCGTTGAGCAGGCCGATGGTGTAGACCAGGATCTCGCTCTGCTGGAGCTTCTGCACCAGCCGCTCCAGGGTGATCTCGCTGGTGTTGTCGTTGCCGTCGGTGACCACCACCAGGACTTTCTTGTCGCGCTTGGCCTTGGCGCGCAGGTGCTCGGCGGACAATTCGATGGCGTCGCGCATGGCGGTGCCGCCCCGCGAGTCGATGCGCGCCACGCCCTCCTCCAGCTTCTTGATGTCGCCGGTGAAGTCCACGTCCAGAAAGGCCTCGTCGTTGAAATTGACGACGAAAACCTGGTCATCGCGGTTGGAGGCCTTCACCAGGGCCATGGCGGCATCCTCGACCTTGCGGCGCTTGTCGCGCATGCTGCCGCTGTTGTCGATAACGATGCCCATGGACACCGGCACGTCCTCGCGGCGGAAGATCTTGAGCTGCTGCTCGACGCCGTCCTCGAACACCCGGAAGGCGGGGCGCTGCAAGTTGGTGACGAACTTGCCGTGGCGATCCACCACCGTGGTGTGCAGCAATACCAGGCGGGTGTCGCTGCGGAAGACCGCGCCGGGCTCCTGGGCCAGGAGCGGGGCCAACACCACTCCAGCGGCCAGCGTGGCCAGACAGCGGCTATTGCGTGGGCGCATAGTATCCGAGCCGCCAGAAGACCTTCAGGGGCGGCAGCCCCGGCGGCTCCTTCAGCCTAACCTGGACGCGGCGGTACTTGCCGTCGCGATCCCGATTGATGGGGGCGTAACCCAGCACATACTGGTTGCGCAGCTCGATGCCGACCTTGGCGGCCACGTCCGGCAGCTCGTTCAGGTTCTCGACCGGGAAGTGGCGTCCGCCGGTCTGTTCGGCCAGTTCGCTGAGCAGGCTGGGACCGGACAACTCCTCGGCGGTGCGGCCCCGCGCGGCGACCGGCTCGAAGATGCCGATGGCGTAGATCTGCACGTCCGCCTCGCGCACCAGGTTGCGGATCTCACCCTCGGTGTAGCGGCTGCTGTTGTCGCCGCCGTCGGAGATGACCAGCAGGGCCTTGCGCGGGTTGCGGGCGTTGCGCTTCATTTCGTTGATGGCCAGGTGGATGCCGTCCAGCAGGGCGGTGCGCCCGCGCGACTGAGTGAAGGTGAGGCGGTTCTGGATCTCCTCGCTCTCCCGAGTGAAGCCCAGCACCAGCTCGGGCCGGTCGCTGAACTGCACCAGGAAGAACTCGTCCTCAGGATTGGCCAGCTTGGTGAACTGCGCCACAGCCTGGCGCGATTTCTGGAGCTTGCTGCCCATGCTGCCGCTGGTGTCGAAGACGATGCCCACCGACAAGGGCGCGTCCTCGCTGGCGAAATGCGTGACCGACTGCTCGACCTTGTCCTCGAAGAGGCGGAAGTGCTCCCTCTCCAGGCCGGTCACGAAGCGGTTCATGGGGTCGGTGACGGTCACCGGAATCAGCACCAGCTCGGTAAGCACGCGGATGCTGGGGGAACGCGTGGCGGTCTCGGATTCGCCGGCGCGCGGGCGGGGCTTGATGGTGACTCTGGGTTCCTGCGACCAGCCCAGCAGCCAGGCCCCGCAACCGGTCAACGCCAAGAAAAGCCTCAGAGTCCGTGGCGCAACCATGGTCGGTCCTCCCCTGCTTGCGGCTGCGGCACTTCTCAGTATAGCACGCCGTCCTGCGGGCCCATCTGTGCTATGATCGAACATGCCCCCCAGGATATTGGGCGTCATCCCCGCCCGCCTTGCTTCCACTCGCTTTCCTGGGAAAGCCCTCGCTCCGCTGGCGGGCAAGCCGCTGGTCCAGCACGTGTTCGAGCGGGCCCGGCAGGCCCGTTACCTGACGCGGCTTCTCATCGCCACAGACGACGAACGCATCCGCGACGCCGCGCGCGCCTTCGAGGCCCCGGTGCGCATGACCCGCTCCGATCATGCCTCTGGCACCGACCGCGCGGCGGAAGTGGCCGCCGGGGAAGACGCCGATATCATAGTCAACATCCAGGGGGACGAGCCGCTGATCGACCCGGGAGCCATCGACGCAGCGGTGCTGGGGCTGCTGGAGGACCCCGCCGTCCCCATGAGCACGCTCAAGAAGCGCGTCGAGGATCCGCGCGAGTTGGGCAGCCACAACGTGGTCAAGGTGGTGACTGACCGCTTGGGCCACGCCATTTACTTCTCGCGCTCGCTCATCCCGCACCAGCGGGACCCGCAAGTGGGCGGCCCGGTGTGGCACTACAAGCACATCGGGCTGTACGTCTACCGCCGCGACTTCCTGCTGGGGTACTCGGGCCTCCCGGTAGGCCCGCTGGAGCAGGCCGAGCGGCTGGAGCAGTTGCGCGCGCTGGAGAACGGCCACCGCATTCGGGTGGTGGAGACCGAGTACGATTCGCTGGGCGTGGACACCCCGGAGGACCTGGAGCGGGTGGCCAGCCTGATGGAGCGGTTTGGCGAGCATGGCTAAGTACATCTTCGTGACCGGCGGCGTGGTTTCGTCCCTGGGCAAGGGGATCACGGCGGCGTCCATGGGCTGCCTGCTGGAAAGCCGGGGCCTGCGCGTTGCTTTGCAGAAGTGCGATCCCTACCTCAACGTGGATCCAGGCACCATGAGTCCGTTCCAGCACGGTGAGGTCTTCGTCACCGACGACGGGGCGGAGACCGACCTGGACCTGGGGCACTACGAGCGCTTCACCCACGCCCACCTGACCCAGGCCAACAACGTCACCTCGGGGCGGATCTACGAGCAGATCATCACCAAGGAGCGGAGGGGCGACTACCTGGGCAAGACCGTGCAGGTGATTCCGCACGTCACCAACGAGATCAAGGCCGCCGTCCGCAAGCTGGCCCCGGGCGTGGACGTGGTGATCGCCGAGATCGGCGGCACGGTGGGGGACATCGAGTCGCTGCCTTTCCTGGAGGCCATCCGGCAACTGCGGCACGAGCTGGGCCGCGAGAACACCTTCTTCGCGCACGTCACCCTGGTGCCCTGGATCGCGGCCGCGCGCGAGCTCAAGACCAAGCCCACCCAGCACAGCGTGAAGGAGCTGCGCGCCATCGGCATCCAGCCGGACATGCTGCTGTGCCGTACCGAGCGCCACCTCTCGCTGGAGCTGCGCGAGAAGATCGCGCTGTTCTGCGACGTGGACGTGGCGGCGGTCATAGCGGCGCGGGACGTGGCCTCGGTGTACGAAGTGCCGCCGGTGCTGGCGGACCAGCGCGTGGACGAGATCCTGCTGCGCGCCCTCAAGCTGGAGGCCGGACCGCGCGACATGTCGCGCTGGACCGCCATGCTGGACCGGCTCCAGAACCCCGTGGACGAGGTTTCCATCGCCCTGGTGGGCAAGTACACCGCGTACGAGGATTCTTACAAGAGCCTCAACGAGGCGCTGCTGCACGGCGGCCTGGCGCATCGCCTTAAGGTGAACATCAGTTGGACCGGCTCGGAGGGGCTGCTCCAGCCCGCCGCCCTGCCCCAGCTCGACGAGTACGACGGCATTCTGGTGCCCGGGGGCTTCGGCGAGCGCGGCATCGAGGGCATGATCGAGGCCATCCGCTACGCGCGCGAGAAGAAGGTGCCCTGTTTCGGCATCTGCCTGGGCATGCAGACCATGGTCATCGAGTTCGCGCGCAACGTGTGCGGGCTGGCCGGGGCCAACTCGACGGAGTTCGATCCCTCGCCCCCCTATCGCGTGATCTACAAGCTGCGCGAGCTCAAGGGCGTGGACGAGCTGGGCGGCACCATGCGCCTGGGGGCCTACGATTGCGTGCTGGCCGAGGGGAGTTTCGCGCACCGCGCCTATGGGGCGCAACGCATCCGCGAGCGCCATCGCCACCGCTACGAGTTCAACCGCGAGCACGAAGCCGTGCTGACCGCGAAGGGCCTGCGCCTGGCGGGCCAGACGCCCGACGGCACTTACGTCGAGGTCTGCGAGCTGCCCGGCCACCCCTGGTTCCTGGGCTGCCAGTTCCACCCCGAGTTCAAGTCCAAGCCTCTGGAGCCGCATCCGCTGTTCCGCGCCTTCATCGGGGCGGCCCACGAGCACCGCCAGAAGCGGCTGGCGCGCGCCGCCGGAACGGTGCGGGCGGCGGGCTCAGTGGCGGAGCAGCCGGCCGCGGCGCACGTAAGCACATGAGCGTCGAGCTGACGACCCCGCGCGGCGAGAGAATCCTCTTCGGCGGCGGCGCTCCGCTGGCGCTGATTGCCGGGCCGTGCGTCATCGAGAGCGAGGAGCACGTCCATTTCCTGGCGCGCGAGATCGCACGCGTGGCCGGGCCGTTCGTCTTCAAAGCTTCTTTCGACAAGGCCAACCGCAGCAGCCTGTCCGGCTACCGGGGGCCGGGCTTGCGGGAGGGTCTCCGCGTCCTGGCTGGTCTGAAGGCGGAAGGCTACGCCATCCTCACCGACATACACGAGCCCGCGCAGGCCGTGCCGGCCGCCGAGGTGGCCGACATCCTCCAGATCCCCGCCTTCCTGTGCCGCCAGACCGACCTGCTGGTCGAGGCCGGGCGCACCGGGCGCATCGTGAACATCAAGAAAGGCCAGTTCGTGGCGCCGGAGGACTTTCACCTGGCGGCGGAGAAAGTGGCTTCGACCGGGAACTCGCGCATCCTGCTCACCGAGCGCGGCACGTCGTTCGGCTACCGCAACCTGGTGGTGGACATGCGCGGGCTGGTCATCCTGCGGGGATGGGGGTATCCGGTGGTGTTGGACGCCACGCACAGCGTGCAATTGCCGGGCGCGGGCGGCACGGCCTCCGGGGGCCAGGCCGAGTTCATCGAGCCGCTGGCGCGGGCCGGCGTGGCGGTGGGCATTGACGCGCTGTTCATCGAAGTTCACGAGGCCCCCGAGCGCGCGCTCTCGGACGGCCCCAACGCTCTGCGCCTGGATCTGCTGGCCCCCTTGCTGGAGCGCCTGCGCCGCCTGGACGGGCTGGTAAAAGGCCCCGGCTTCCTCCACGCCTAGCCTGGCTCACTCGTCACACCTAAGGGAGCGCGGAAAAAGCCCGCGGGCAAGCTGATGCATGCCCCACGTAGCACAAGCTTCAGCTTGTGCCTAACCAGCTTTGCAGTGGTATACGCTAGAGAGAAGAGAACCCCAAGGAGACTGGAGCGATGCAGGACACGGGTCGCAGCCGGAAGCGGCGGGGCTTTACGCTCATTGAGCTGCTCATCGTCATTACCGTCATCATGATCATCGCCACCGCGGCCACCTTCAGCCTGCCCAAGTTCCTCATGAAGAGCCGTGAGACAGCCGCGGTGACCCAGATCAAGCATCTGCACGAAGCGCAGGCCATGTACCGGTCGGATTTCGGCAAGTTCGCCATCTCGCTGGCGCAGTTGGGTCCCTCTCCGGACAACCGCTCCACCCCCAACGCCGCCGGGCTGATCACCTCCGATCTGGCCCTGGGGTTGAAGGGCGGCTACAAGTTCGAGATGACCGGGCGCGCCGACGGCTACACCATAACCGCTGTTCCCAACGTCTACAACACGGACGGCCGGCGCAGCTTCTTCTCCGACGAGTCCATGGTCATGCGTGAGAACTGGGGGCCGGAGCCCGCCACCGCCGCCAGCCCGGAAGTGAAGTGAGCGCGCGCGCCTGCCCGCCCCTGCGCCGCATAGGCGCGCCGCTGGTGCAGCCCGCACCTAGAAGCTGAAGCCCACCTGGCCGAAGGTGTGGACCCAGTGGTCGCGCGTGCGCACGCCGGGCACCGGGCCGAGCCGGTCGCCCTCGGTGTGGGCGCGGTAGATCTTGGAAGTCACGCCCAGGCGCAAGTGGCGGCCGCGATCGACGAAGACCTCGACACTGACCAGCGAGTAGTAGCCCCAGCCGCTACGGGCGTTGCACTCCGGGCAGTCGAGGCGGACATAGTCGCTGAGCTGGCGCAGCAGCTCGGTGTAACGGATGTAGGCGCCCCCGACTCCGCCCGAGATCAGCAGACGCCCCCGGGCCAAGGGGATGATGCCGCGGCCTCCCAGCGGGAGGAAGAACTGGTAGTCCCGGATGCGGCTGGGCCCCAGCGGAGTCTCGATGTAGTCACGAATCTGCCCGGCCCCGAACACGGTGTCCACGCCCAGATCCGCCTGGAAGTAGTTCGCCAGGCGGTAGCCGTAGGCCACCGAGATCCCCGGCCGGTCCACGAGCAGCCCGCGCAACTCGGCCCTGGGGCTGGAGGCCCCGGCGCCGAAGGTGAAGTTGTGCCGCGGGTAGTAGGAGTAGCTCTGAGCGCATAGCGCTCCGGCGATTCCGAGCAGCGCGATCAGGTGTCTCATCCGCTTGTTCAGACGCGACCGCGAGCCGGCGCGTTTCAACTCAGAAGGTGTGAAAAAATCGGTTCCGCAGTGCGTGGGGCAGGCGGTTTCGCCTGCCCGCCGGTTCTTTCGCACCTTCTCAGCCGTTCCCGAAGCGGTCGCTCACCACAGGCAGCGCCGGCCGCGCGCGGTGACGGAACACCCGCCAGCTTCCCAGCGTGGCTACGGCCGCCCCGCCCGTTAGCA
>VFZS01000129.1 GCA_016871095.1 Acidobacteriota bacterium | reverse complement strand
AGGGCCTGGCCCAGCTCGGGGAACGGCTCCATGCTGGCCGTGCCCCGCACCAGCTCAACGCCCAGCAGGACGCCCTTGCCGCGCACCTCGCGCACCACGCCGTACTGCTTGAGGCCCTCGAGCCGCGCGCGCAAGTACTCTCCGAGCCGCCGCGCCTTCTGGTCCAGTTGTTTCTCGAGGATCTCCTCGATGACCGCGATGCCGGCGGCGCAGGCCAGCGGGTTGCCCGCATAGGTGTGCCCGTGCGCAAACTGGAGATCGTCTTCCAGCGGGCCCAGAAAGGCCTGCCCCAGATCCTCGCGCGCGATCATCGCCGCGAGGGGAACGGCGCCGCTGGAGATGCCCTTCCCGCAGCAGATGATGTCCGGCGTCACGCCGAAGGTCTGCGCGGCGAACATCGAGCCGGTCCTGGCGAAGCCGGTGATGATCTCGTCGAAGATCAGCAGCACGTTGTGTCGGTCGCAGACCTCGCGCAGAATGCGGAAATACTCGTCCGTGGGCGTGATGATGCCGCCGGTGTTGCCGATGGGCTCGAGGATGATGCCGGCCACCGTCTCCGGATCTTCGTTGACGATTACATCCTCGAAGGCGCGCGCGGCGAAGCGGTTGCACTCGGCCCAATCCGGAAAACGGTCGCGGTACCAACTCGGCGGGCAGACCTTGAGGAAGCCCGCCATCTGCGGCTCGAACTTCTTCTTGCGGCTCCCGGTGCCGCTGGCGGACATAGCCCCGAAGGTGCCGCCGTGGTAACCGAAGTAGCGGCTTACGAACTTGTACTTGCCAGAATGGCCGGTCTGCTTGAAGTACTGCCGGGCGAACTTCATGGCGGCTTCGACCGCCTCCGAACCGCCGCTGAAAGGCTTCCCCCAGCGCAGATTGCCCGGGGCGACGGCGCCCAGCTTCTCGACGAATTCCAGCGTCACGTCTGCGACGCCGTGCAGCGGCGGGGCAAACGTCATCCGCTCCATTTGCAGGCGCAGCGCTTCCATCACCCGCGGGTGACGATGGCCGAGCACGGCCACGAAGATGCCGCCGATGGCGTCGAAGTAGCGCTTGCCGTGGATGTCCCAGTAGTAGAGGCCCTCGGCGCGGCTCATGATGAGCGGCTCGCGGGCGAATTCCTCCATCTGCTGGAAATCCACCGCGGTCCGCCGCAGCAGGGTGTCGAGATCGGTGGTATACGGCATGGCCGCACTCCTCAGAGGTCCGTGAGGAACTTGACGAACGGGCCGAAGCACTGCGGGCAGCGCTCGGCCAGGTCCCGGTAGTTGACACTGCCGAGTATCCGGGGCGCATGCACGGTGTTGCGGTAGCGGCGGCCGTGTGCCAGGAAGAGTCTCTCTACGATCACCCTCGGCGGGCACTCGTGGTTCTGGTCTTCGACCGGGACGCGCCAGGCCGGCTGAAGGCAGGGCACGCCCAGCAATCGAGCCAGCGCGTCGTGGGCGGCCAGAAGCAGCGCCTCCAGGTCGTACTTGAAACAGAAAACGTGGAAACGGGCCTCAAGATCCGGGTAGTTCGCACTCTTGCGCCGCAGCTCGTTGCGAAAGTTCTGAAGGATCCCCGCTCTCAACTCCTCCACCGTTTCGTGCAGAAAGCCCTTGTCCCGAGGGTACAGATCCGGAAGAGCTACCACGAGCGAACTTGGGACATGGAGAATGATGTCCGCAGCCCTGACAGGCACCTTCGTCAAGACCGATACCTTCTTGTCCCCCTTAGGCGCTTCGTGGAACTGAATGTCCACGCCTTGCTGCTGCTTGCCCTCGATAAGGGGCCGGAGAAGCGTCTCCATGCCTCGCTTGTCCGAGGGTCCTTCGACGTAAACGATGACCCTCATGGGAGACGTTCCAATTCGTCGCTGCGGTGCAGGACCTCGATCTCGTCAGGGCCGAAGTCCTTGAGGATTTCCGTAAGTGCCTTTGAGTCCTGCGGCTTGAGGAACTTGGCCTCGCCGTTCTCCTTTCTGAGAACTGCGATCCGTGATATGTCGAACTGGGTCAGGAAGTAGGACGAGTGGGTGGCAAGCAGAAGCTGAGTGCGCTCGGAGGCCTCTTCGCACAGCCCCGCCAGCACGGGCAAGGTCCGGGGATGCACACCTTGGTCAGGCTCGTCGATGCAAACCAACGGCGGGGGATCCGGCTGCAGGCAGAGCACCATCCAGCAGATCAACCGGAGTATGCCGTCGGATAGATCGGCCAGGCTGAGGTCACCTTCGACGCCTTCCTCTTGCCAGAATGCGATGACCTCTCCGGGACCGCCTCGTGCCTTCACTCGCAGGGCCCTGAAGCCCGGCACCGCTGATCGAATGTGTGTCTGTAGCTCGTCGAAGATGGCCTGATGCTCTGTATACAGATAATGGAGCAACGCGCTGAGATTGCCCGCATCCTCGTGCAGAACAGGCTGCTGTTCAGTCGGGACCGACTTCCGGATCTTGTGGTTCGCAATATTGAAGGAGCTATAGAACCGCCAGCCGCGCATGTACTCGCGCAGGTTGTATAGGGTCACCAGCGCCGGGTTGGTGGCGATGCTCAGCGCAAGCTGGTTCGGACGCGGCAACAGGACGTCCTGGGGCTTGAGGCGCTTGCTCGCCTCATCCTGAATCAATCCCTGCCGCTCCTTGACGTTCATGAACAGGTACGGCTTGGTTCCTTCAGGGGGTGCGGTGACCACTCGCTCAAACGACACGTGGGTGCGCCCCACCGGTCCCATCACCTGACCCTGGTAGCGTATGGGGAAGCGCTGGGAGAAATCCACCTCCACGCTCCACCAGAACTTCTCGGAACCCGGCAGATGAAAGACCTGCTGGCCGATTGAACCCGAAACGACCTCCGGGGGAATGTCATCGTACAGGCCGTCGCGAAGGAACCGTAGAAACTCGAACAGGCTGGACTTCCCGGAACCGTTCGCGCCGACCAGCACCTCGATTGGCCCAAGCCGAGCCAAGAAGTCCCGGAAGGGGCGATACCCCTGGATCCTAACCGACCTCATCCATGGTCGTCCAGTCATAGCGGCACCATTCCTGAGTGTACCCCTGCGTACGCCCTCACGGTTTCCCGTAGAACGTCGTCACCGTGCCCGGCGGCGCGGTGTAGCTCAGGATGCCGCCTTGAACGCCGTGTTCGCCCAGCGCGGCGTAGCGCTCCTCGGAACCAGTGCGCCAGGCGGCGAAGGACTGCGCCACGCTGCCGAGCACCCGGATGGCCAGGGGCTTGGCGATCTTGGCCAGGTTGAGCACGACGAAGGCATCCGGCTGCCTGGTCTTGGCGCGGGCGAAGGCGATGAGGCCTACTTCGGTGTCGGTCGAGACCACGTGCGCCACAGCCATGCCAGGCTGCCCGGCCGGGGCCACCTGCTTGTAGAGGTAGTAGCCAGGCTCGACCGTGTACTTGCCGTCCTCGCTGACGCGGAACGCCGTGCCGGGATTGGGGTCTCCGCCGACCCACTTGGCCGAGCGCTGTATGGCCGCCCAGGGAATGATGCCATTCACCTTGGTGGCGTAAATGTTGCCCCGCATTTCGTTGATGAAGTTGACGTCCATCTTGCTCCAGCTCTGCGAGGTCACCCAGGAGTGCAGCTCGGGACGCCTGGCGCGCAGGATGTCGTTACCCAGGCTGCGCCAGTCGCCGAACCAGCGGTTGGCGCCGAAGCTAATGAACCCGTGCGAGGTAATCAGCCCCAGGTTTTTGATGGCCTCCGGGTCGGCGGCGATGGCGCTGGCGTAGCCCCACTCGCTGAAGCGGTACCAGTTGGAGGTCTCGCCCGGCGTCAGCCCGACGTCCTTGAGGCCTTCCTGATCCAGCATGCCGCGCATGAAGCGCAGGAAGTCCACCACCTGCTCAGGGGGCCAGAACATATTGTAGTCGTGGCGCGCATCGCCCGGCCCCGAGCCGTCCGCGGGCCAGCGCACGTAGTCCTCGCCCTCGTTGTGCAGCGAGATGTACTTCACCGGGAGCCCCTCCACGTTGCGCAAGAACTTCACCCACTCGATCATGTAGCGCGCGACGTCCCGCTTGAGAGCGGGATCCAGATCGCGCCCGCGCACGAAACGCTGCTTGGTCATCCAGCCCGGCGGGCCGTAAAGCGTGGTGATGATGGTGAGGTCGCCGCCGCGCGCCCGAGTCTTCTTCAGTCCTTCCTTGGCGAAGTAGCGGAGCCAGCGTGTGGTGGTCGTGTGATCGAACTTGCCGGTCTTGACCGTGCCCTGTTGGTGTGAATCCAGAAACATCTTAAGCAGCCCGGGCTTCAGGCCGTCCGGGCCGAAGATCAGGTCCAGGATCTGCTGCCGCTCGGGCTCAGTAAGCAGGCTGAAGCCGCCGTACTCCTGGGGATCAGCCTGGTAGTCGCGGGTCTGGGCGGTCTCGACGTAGTTGACGCCGAAGCCGTCCCAAGCGCGTACGTGCCGGCTGAAATCCACAGTGGCGCGGATGGGGGTCTGCCCGAAGCAGGCGCCGGCCAATAGCAGCAATGCTCCAAACGTCGCTCTCATAGACCCTATAGATTAAAACAATGCGCAGGCTGAAAACCCTGGAGCGGGTGCTATCGAAAGCGGGCCTCGGGTCGCGCGCCCAGGCCCGAAGCTGGATCGGGCAGGGCCGCGTACGCGTCAACGGCCGGCTCATCCAGACTCCCGACCACTGGGTGGAGCTTGAGCGTGACCGGGTGACCCTGGATGGCAAGCCGATTTGCGCCTCCGAGCCGGTCTACCTGCTGCTCTATAAACCCAAGGGGTACCTCACCACCCGCAAGGACCCGCAGGGCCGGCCCACGGTCTACGATCTGCTCAGGGGCGAGCACCCCTGGCTGGTTCCGGTCGGGCGGCTCGACCTGGACACCAGCGGCCTGCTGCTGCTCACCAACGACACCCAGTTTGCCGAGCGCCTCACCAACCCGGACTACCAGATCCCCAAGACCTACCTCGTAAAGACCGCTACCCGATTGACGGATGAGCAGTTACAGGACCTGCGCCGCGGCGTCACCCTGAAGGACGGGCCTACCCGTCCCGCCGTGGTTCAACGCCTCCGCGACTCCGGCCACCGCACTTTCTTCGAGATTTGCATCACCGAGGGCCGCAACCGCCAGGTGCGGCGCATGGTGGAAGCCGTGGGCAGCCGGGTGCTGAAGCTGGTCCGGACGGCGATCGGGCCGGTGGCCATCGGTGACCTCGGTATGGGCCGTTTCCGCGAGCTGACGGCGGCTGAAACCCGGGCGTTGTGCCCCACTCGGAACCGGCGAGGGCCTTCCCGGGCAACCGGCCTGTCCCGCTTTTGCCGCTAAGTGCATGAGACGTAAGGGCTACCGGTCTGGGCTATACCTCAGGGATAGATGCAGCGTTTTATGAACAGAACTTAATTAGGAACGCGGGCGGGATTGGCATATAATAGAAGCACTGCTATTCACAGATAGCATCCCCGGCGACGAGGCCCAGCTCGTCGCCAGCCCCTCTGAGTGAAGCCCCGAGGCCCAGCTCGGGGCTTCAGTTTTTTGGGGCGCCTACTCCCGGTGCTTTTCTACACGCCCAGGGTCAGGGCATCACCGTCGTCAGGCACCGCAATCTTAGCGAGTCTTGCCTGACGAAACCCCTACCCTATGGTGGTAGGCGAGCTCTGACCGGGCCAGCGGGCGGGCGAAGAGGGCGACCTCGTCGATACGGCCTTCGAAGTTGGCGGCGCCGGAGCGGTTTCCGGCGATGAACAGCTCACCCGTCATGGCGGCAGCCTCCGCCGCGCCTTGGATTTCAGACACACCGTTCAGGTAGACCGCGACCTTCGCCCGGTCTCGCACCAGGGCCAGGTGCTGCCAGGCTTTCACGGGGATCGGCGTGGTCCCTTCCAGAGCCATATCCCCTTGCATATGCAGGAGTTTTCCGGCGGCCCGGTCGGTTCCGCCGATGGCCAGTTGATCGCCGCCCACCTCGAGCAGGTAGCCGGTGACCGCCCGAGCGTCGGGTGGCAAGCCGTTCCAGAACCAGAACTCAACGGTGTATCGGTCGCCCAAGTCCTTTAGCGACACTCGCATACGGCCGCCGGCAAAGTGCGGTGCGCGGTTGAGTTCCTCACCCCCCAGGTCCGGCCCGTCCAGGTAGAAAGCCACCCCGCCCTCGTAGGTAGCGTGACGCCGCCCGAGGGCATCCCGTGCCACCGGGCCGCTGAACTCGGCGCTCCGCCAGAAGGCGACCGGCCTGGACGCCAGCACGGCCTTGGCGTAAGGCCCCGGCGTGTCCACGGGCACGCGGCGGCGACGGCCCGAAACGTTCTCCAGCAGCCCAAGGAGCGCCTCCACAATCCTGGGCTCGGCCTGGACTTCGAGTGCCGCCGTGCGCGCCGGCCAGGTGGTGTAGCCTCCCAACTGGTGCTGCTCCGGCGGGGGGATGTAGCCTTCGGCTCCGTTGGCCAGCTCGATATTGAACGTGGGCCACAGCGGGCTCTGGGCCTTGATCTTCAGCCCGGTGATGGCGAACACCTCGTTGGGTATGGCCGTGATGCCCAACTCGCCGATCCGCAAGGCCTGTAGCTTCAATTCGCGCACCGGCTCGGCGGAGAGCAGAAGTTGCTCCCGGGCATAGACTTCCGGCTGGTTGCGAGGCGCGGCGCCGCCCCTCTGAGCGAGCAACTGCCTGGCCCAGGCCAGCCGTTCCGCACCGGGCGCGCGGCGCGAGAGCGTGAGCCGGGCCTCCCGCATGCGTAGCGGAACCCAGTCGCGGTATTCGATTCGTCGATACGCCTCGTAGGCGGCCCGCGCCATGGCGTCCGCGTAGACCTGGGGAGTCATCTCCTGGCGGGGGCGGTTGTAGTCCATCCAGTGCTGGTCGCCGCTGGTGCCTTGCGACATCATGGCGATGAAGGGCCGCTCTCCGTCCTGTGCTCCAATGCGCTGCTGGAGGTTCTCGACAAACGGCCCGTAGTAGTCCGGCGACACCACGCGGGCGCCCGCGCCCACATAGTGCATCGAGTAGTTCGCCAGCAGCGCAACAGGCCGTCCCCGGGGAGTCTGAAACGCTAGCACGGAGAGATCCGGATCCACGGGGCCGGAGGGGCCGATGAACTCCGGGTTCTGGTATCCCGGGTGCATATGGGCGCGCACGGTCAGATCGCCGAAGGGGTCTTTGCGGAGGCGATCCGGCCGCAGGATCCAGCGCCGGCAATGCGTGTGCTCCCAGTCCTGGACCACGATCCAGCCGACCCTGGCCGGCGCGAGCCTGCTCACCGCGCCTTCAATGACCCGTACGAGGCGCTCCTCGAGGAACTGTGCGTACTCCGGGTTGGCATCGGTGCCCAGAGCGCCCATGACGGGCGGCGCGGAGTGCGTGTGGGTGGCCGAGATCAGCATCCGCTCCGGCGGGATGGCGGTGGATTTCGAAGCCGCGGCCTTCACCCGGTCGAGCAACTCGCGCGGCATCATCAGGGTGTCCACCACCGCGATCACCGCGCGCTCGCGGCCGTCGTCGAGCGCCAGCGCGCGAGCGTAGAGCGGGCCGGCGATACGCTCCGCGGTCGCGGCCAGGAAGCCGCCGCTTACGACGATGGGGACCTTCGCCGGCGTGAGGTCCACGGCGGAGGCTCCGGCGCGGAACACCTGCGCGCCGAGGGCCGTGGCCGCGGCCAGCAGGGCCAGTGCTTCACGCCGCCAGCAGGGCATTCAGGTGCGCCAGGCTGCGCTCGGCCTGCTCCGGGCTGCCGCACTCGACCGAGAGCACGCCCTGGAAGCCGTGCTTGCGGATGATCGAGATGACCCGCGCCCAATCCACCACCCCGTCGCCGCAGGCGCAGCCTACAGGCGTGCCGGTGACCTTGCCGCGCTCGGCATCGGAGTGCTCGATCGAGATGTCCTTGGCGTGCATGTGCACCAGCCGGCTGCCCACGCGCTCCAGGGCTTCGTAGATATCCTCGCCCGCCAGGTAGGCGTTGCCGGTGTCGTAGTTGATGCGCAGCAGCGGATGATCCACCAGCGAGGCTATCCGTAGCAGCCCGTCCGTGGTCTTCGAGATCGCCTGGTGCGGCTCGATGCCGATCGAGATGCCGTAGCGCTCGGCCACCCGCAGCACGGCCTTGAGGGTGTAGGTCATGATGGGCCAGGCTTCGTCCCCGACCACCCACGCCGGGCGATAGCTCTCGTCGGTGTTGACCACCGGCGCGCCGATCACCGAGGCGAACTGGATGGCCCGCTGCAAGTACATCACGCTGATCTCGGGCCGCATCAGCGGGCAGTGCGAGCTTAGCCCGGAGGCCTTCAGCCCGTGCTCATCCAGAAGGTCCTTGATGAAGTGCGGGTCTTCCTCCATGGAGACGGAATGGTAGTACCCCGCCTCGCTCATCAGCTCGCGGCCCGTGTGGACCATCGGCTCGACGTACTGATAGCCCATCTTCGCCGCCCACTCCAGCCCAACTGCGAAGGGCTTTTCGGAACGGCGCACAAACTCCAGGTTCAAACCGGCGTAGATGCTCATACCTCCCACTCCTTTCGCCACGCCACGCGGCGTTTCTCCAGATACGAGATGTTGCAGATGTGACAGGCCATGGCGGAGTAGTGTCCCGCCACTTCGTCGCAGGCCGGCGGCTTGCGGCTGCGCACGCCCTCGAGCCAGTTGGCCACATGCGATTCCGGCGTCGGCCCCGCGGTGATCTCCGGGGCGCCCTTCTCCGCCGGCAGAAAGCGGTAGCCCCAGCGGAAGATGTGCAGACGGCCGCCGGTGCCCATGAACACGATGTCTTCGCTTTGCTGGCGGATCATGTCGGTGACGTTGGCCTCGAAGGTCACCAGCAGGTCTCCAGGATACTCCACGATGGCGTTGATGTTGTCCGCCGTGTCGCGGTCCTCGCGGCCCAGGTAGATGCCACCCATGCACATGGCGGCCAGGGGGCGCTCCACCTTCGCGCACCAATGCACCACGTCGATCATGTGGACGAACAGCCCGCCCATCTGCGCGTTGGTCGAGTAGTCCCAGTAGACGTAGTGGTTGAAATACCGCTTCGGGCTCCAGGGAACCTTCTTCGAGGGCCCCTGGCAGGCCTCCCAGTCCAGACCCTCCGGCTTCTTCTCCATGCCCGGCGGCGGCGCCTGGTTGCGGTAGGCCCCGTTGCCGTTCCAGATGCTACGCACCATGGTAACCTTGCCGATGCGGCCCGAGTCGAAGAAGCGCTCCTTGGCCTCGATGAAGTGCGGGTAGGTGCGCTGCTGGGTGCCGGTTTGCAGGATCCGCTTGTGCTGGCGCACCGCCTTGACGATTTTGTGGCCCTCCATGGGATGAAGCGTCAGCGGTTTCTCGACGAACAGGTCCTTGCCCGCCTGGCAGGCCGCCACCGCGATATCGCAATGGGTGTTGTCCCAGGTGGCGATGATGACGGCGTCGATGTCCTTGCGCTCCAGGATCCGCCGGTAGTCGGCGTACTTCTCGACCGCCGCGCCGGCCACCTTTTCGGCCCGGTCGCGCTGGACATCGTAGGCGTCGCAGACCGCCACCCACTGGATGCCGGCGGCCTTGTTGGCCTGGCCCATCAGGTGGCGCCCGCGGCCGCCCGTGCCGATGACGCCCAGCCGTACGCGGTCGCCCGCGCCCATCACCCGGGCGGCGGAAGCCGCCGTCATGGCGCCCATGAATCCGCGCCGGGAGAAATCAGCGTTCATCACTCCTCCCTTTCCGGTCACCGCTGGAAACCGGGAAACATGCGGGCTGTCCCCGGTTTCAAAGCATACCGCAGCCGCGGGCTACAGTGCGAAGGTGTCGCCTTCGCTGCCTTTGCCGGAGTAGCGCGGGTCGCCGCCGGTGGCGGCCAGGATCTCCGCCATGCGGTCCTGCATGGCCAGCACGAACTTCTTGAGTTCCGGGTCCTGGATGTGGTTGGTGTAGCGACCGCGGCCGTAAGTGATGCGCGCATCGGCCAGGAGGTTGCGCATCTGCTCGGGATCCTGGCGCAGATCATACAGCTCGGAGAGGTCCCAGATGCCCCAGTACTGCATCAGGGAGTGGGTCTCGGTGCGCAGGCCCACGATGGTCGGCGTGTAAGGATAGTCCTGCTCCCATTCGTAGTGGTAGACGAAGTCGCGCCGCCAGTCGCCCGGCGTCTTCCCGGCCAGCAGCGGCACGAGCGAGCGGCCATGCCAGGAGGGCGGCGGCTGGAGACCAGCGACATCCAGGAAAGTGGGCGCCAGATCGAGATTCAGCGCCAGGGCCTCGGCCTCGCGCCCGCCCGCGAACAGGCCCGGGCAGTGGGCGATGAGCGGCACGCGGATGGAAGGCTCGTACATGGCGCGCTTGTCCACCAGCCCGTGCTCGCCCCACATGTAGCCGTTGTCCCCCATGTAGACCACGAGCGTGTCCTCGAGCAGCCGCTGCTCTTCGAGCGCCGCCAGCACCTCGCCGATCGAGTCGTCCACCGAGAGCAGCGCGCGGCAGTAGCCGCGGTAGAACTCGTCGATAGGCCCCGGCTGGCCGAAGGCCCCGTCCACGCCGTGACGAGTGTAGCGGCGGCGCCGCACCCACTCGGGCCACTGCTCA
>VFZS01000128.1 GCA_016871095.1 Acidobacteriota bacterium | reverse complement strand
CCGGATCGCTGCCTCCCGGCCTCAGCCTGGCCGCCGGTGGACAGATCACCGGCACTCCGACGTCCTCCGGCACGGTCTCTTTCACCGTCCGGGTCACCGACTCGGCCGCCGCCACCGCCGTGGCAGCCCTCTCGATAACCGTGACCGCCGGGCTGGCCATAACCTCCCCCGCCCAGTTTCCCGCGGGAAGCACTGGCACGGCATACACCCAGACCCTCACCGCTACGGGCGGCACACCCCCCTACGCCTGGGCGGTAGTATCCGGTCAACTGCCCGCCGGGCTGTCCCTGTCCGCCGCCGGAGTCTTGTCGGGCACCCCCACCGCCGTGGGGACCTCCTCCTTCCGGGTGCAGGTAACCGACAGCGCCGGCAAGCAGGCTGTCCAGGACTTCTCGCTCACCATCGCCACCGGCTTCGTCATCACCACAGCATCACCCCTGCCCGCCGCCACCGTGGGCGCCAGCTACACCCAGACTCTGGCCGCCGCGGGTGGCGCCGAGCCTTACAGCGACTGGAGAGTGGCTGGAGGAATCCTCCCGGCCGGGCTTTCCCTGGATTCGGCCACTGGCCGGCTATCGGGAACTCCCACGCTGGCCGGCACTCTCGCCTTCACCGTTCAGGCAAGAGACTCCTCCGGCAGGATCGCCAGCAAGGAGTTCACTCTCACCGTGCAAACTGCCGCTCTGGTCATCACCACTGCCTCCCCGCTGCCCAGTGGCATGGTGGGCCGGGCGTACTCCCAGACGCTTCAGACCACCGGCGGCCTCGCGTCTTTGACCTGGACCTTGAAGGAAGGCTCACTGCCAGCCGGTCTCAGCCTGGACGCCTCGGGCGGCCGCATCAGCGGCACACCCACCGCCGTCGCGGCGGCCAGCTTCACCCTCGAGGTCACCGACAGCTCCCGCAGGACCGCCTCCAAGGCCTTCGCGCTGACCATCGACCCGCCGGCCCTGCCCGCCGTCCAGTTCGTCGGACCGCCGGACACCGCCGAGCCAGCCCAGCAGCCCGCTGTCCGCCTCACGCTGGCCTCCGGCTATCCCTTGCCCATGACCGGCCAGATGACCCTCACCTTCGAGCCTGACGCCATCCACGCGGCCGACGACCCGGCGGTCCTGTTCTCCACCGGCGGGCGCACTGTGAACTTCACCATGGCCGCCAATGCCACCCAGGCCACCTTCCCTACCGCCTCGCTGGCCTTCCAGACCGGCACCGTCGCCGGGACTATCACCCTCCGGGCGACCTTCCAGACCGCGGGCCGCAACGTCACGCCGTCACCCGCCCCGGTCAAGGTGGTTCGCCTGCTGCGCTCGGCGCCCGTCATCCGCAGCGTGCAGGTCGAGCGGACCGGATCCGGCTTCGACGTTGTAGTCAAGGGCCTTTCGACGCCCCGCCAGGTCACGCAGGCTGCCTTCCGCTTCAACCCGGCCCCGGCCGCCAACCTTCAGACCACCGAGATAACCCTGCCCATGACCACGCTTTCGGACCGCTGGTACCAGGACCAGGGGTCCCGCCAGTACGGCAGCCAGTTTACCCTGCGGCAGTCGTTCACCGTAAGCGGGGATCCGCGGGCCGTAAGCTCGGTCTCGGTCACCCTCACCAACTCCGTCGGATCCTCGCAGGCCGCCAGCGCCGGTTTATGATTTTCTGAATATTTCTTATTGACCGCGCCACCGGCTTCTGCGAAAATGCTCAATGCTGTTGCTGTAGCAGTTAGGAGAGTCGATAGTGAGAGAGAAGGGCTTTATCAAGTGGTTCAACGCCGCCAAGGGCTATGGTTTTATCCAGCGCGCTAGCGGCGAAGACGTGTTTGTCCATTACACTGCCATCCAGATGACCGGCTACCGGACTCTGGATAATGGAACCGAGGTGGAGTTTGAGGTCAAGGAGGGGCCTAAAGGTCTGCAAGCGGAGAACGTAACCAGGGTTTGAGGCCTTGGCCGGGTGACGCCGGCAGGCATCCGGTGGGAGGGGCCGCCCAGGTCGGGGGGCGGCGCCTTGGCTCAGGATCCGGGGGATCCAGGGCGGGCACGCAGCCCGGACCAGTGCTCGCAAACCACGATCGAGTTGGCGGGGTTCCGCGGCAGGTACTTGACGGAGCCCGGGCCAATGGCGGTTGTGGGATCAGTCGGCAGTATCTCCCCGAGCTGCACTACCTCCTGCGAGGCAGTGTACTCGATCCCCCCCACGATGTAGGAGTAGTGCAGCGCGCCGTCGTGGTAGTCCACGATGTTGCCGTCGCACATCCGCCCCAGGCTGTGCACCGCCAGCCGGCGCTTGCGCTCCCGCTCCGCGGGTGAGGATCGCGAGCGCCACACCACCCATGTCACCAGACCGGCCAGCAGAAGGCACGCAGTGATCGCTCCCGCCAGGAGGGCCCCGCGGCTCAGACCGAGAAAGCTGGCTGCCTGCACCTGACCCGTCACCCGCCGGCTATTTCCCCGCTGCGTACTGCTGATACAACCCCGCGATATTCGCGCTGGCGGTGTCACCCGGGTGGATGACCACGCGGTAGCGGAAACGCAGCCTGTCCCCGGCCTTCAAGGTCACGCTGCCGTCGAGCTGCTTGTCGCGCAGGAAATCGCGCTCCCCGAAGATGTTGGCCGCGAACAGCCCGTATCCCCGCGCGTGCCAGAACGTCGGATGCTTGGGATTGCCGGGGTGATCGAAAATGGCCACCCCCAGTTTCTCGCCGTCCTTCTCCCCGCAGTAGTCCATCCAGGGCGAGCGCTTGCCCCAGGCGTTCCTCTCCGTCTCCTGACCCTCCGCGTTCACCATCTTGCCGGTGCGCTTGGGCACTTCCGGGGCGCGCTTGTCCGGCTCTTCCATCCAGGCCGCCAGCCGGATGGCGAAGCTACCCTCCTTGGTGTCTCCGAACTTGACCTCCCGCGCCGCCTCCAGCGTGATGTCCAGATCCACGATGCGCAGCGTGGGATGCGCGCGGACGACCATCCGCCTGGTCTCTGTCAGCAGCCGGCCGCCCTGGCCGTCCAGCCAGTCGAAGCTGGCCTGAATGGTCCCGGCCTGCTTTCCGCCCTTGACTTGCTGCACCTTGTTCAGCACGATGCGGCCCTTCTTGGGACCCTGCTGCGTGGGATCGTTGCCCCAGAAGTCGAAGCCGTTGACGTCCCCGTGGGTGAACCACAGCCCACGCTGGTGGATGTGGTCCCGACGCTCGCCCTCGGCCGGCTCCATGGGGTAACCGCGGGTGACGACGGTTCCGGAGGCCGCCCGCAGCGGGTGCAGGTAGGGCTTGGTGGTGTCCTGGCCCATGAAGAGCGTGGTGAAGGGCTGGCCGTCGATCTCCACGGCGACGCGGTCCCCGTCGCGGGTCATCTTAACATCCGCCGCCAGGAGCCAGGCACAGATCAGGAGCGCCACAAAAAACCGCTTCATCTCACTCAGTTAACCACACCTGCGCCTAGCGACTCAACGGCTGGCAACACTCGCCCTCCCTCAGTTTCCACAGGGGGCCGAGTGGAATTGGCATCCCTGCCTGTAGCGCGATGCAACGAGGACAGGCCTGGAGGCCTATTCCACTGCGGCGGGTGACAGACTGGGGGAGGGCAAGCTGGCTAGAATCGGAAGTATGAAGGCAATCGCCCAACGCGCGCTGGAGGCCGCCTGCCGCAACGGAGTCTCCTACGCCGACGTGCGCGTCATCGAGCGCCGGGAACGTCACGTCGCGACCAAGAACGGCAAGATCGGCCAACTCTCGCACAGCGAGTCCCTGGGCGCCGGGATCAGGGCGCTGGCGGGCGGCTGCTGGGGCTTCGCCGCCACGGACGATCTGAGCGGCCCGGGTCTGGAGCGCGCCGCCGCACTGGCCGTCGAGATCGCAAGCGCCAGCGCCGCGGCCAGGCGCAAGGACGTGGTCCTCGTCCCCGAGGAGGCCCACCAGGCGGTCTGGGAATCGCCCTGCCGCATCGACCCCTTTTCCATCCCGGTCGAGGAGAACCTGGACCTGCTGCTCAAGCTGGACGCCGGACTCCGGGGCACGCCCGGCATCACCCTGGCGGAGGCCTCCCTGGTCTTCACCCGCGAGCGGCAGGTGTTCGCCTCCTCGCCGGGCAGTCTGATCGAGCAGACCCGCACCACCAGCGGCGCGGGCTTCGCCGCTTACAGCTTCAAGGACGACGAGATCCACAAGCGCTCCTATCCCAACTCCTTCGGCGGGCAGCACCAGCTCAAGGGCTACGAGCTGATCGCCGAACTCCGGCTGCTGGAGAATGCGCCGCGCATCGCCGAGGAGGCGGTGGCGCTGCACTCCGCCGCCCAGTGCCCCGAAGGCATCCACGACCTGATCCTGGACAGCTCGCAGCTCGGCCTTCAGATCCACGAGTCCATCGGCCACCCCATCGAGCTGGACCGGGTGCTGGGCTCGGAAGCCAACTACGCCGGCATGAGTTTTCTCACCCTGGGCCAGTTGAACCGGCTGGCGTACGGCGCTCCGCTGGTCAACGTGGCGGCGGACGCGCGGCTGGAGCACGGGCCGGGCCTGGGTACGTTCGCCTTCGACGACGAGGGCGTCCCGGCGCAGAGAGTGGACATCATCCGGGAGGGCCTGTTCACGGGGTACCTGACCTCGCGCGAGACCGCGGCGCAGATTGGCTTGGCGCGCTCGGGCGGGGCCATGCGCGCCGACGGATGGGCGCGCCTCCCGCTGATCCGCATGACCAACGTCAGCCTGCTGCCGGGTCGGCAGTCGCTGGAAGAAGTCTTCGACGTGGACCACGGCATCTACATGGAGACCAACCGGAGCTGGTCCATTGACGACAAGCGCTACCACTTCCAGTTCGGCTGCGAGATCGGCTGGGAGATCCGCGGCGGGAAACGGGTGCGCATGCTGAAGAACCCCTCCTACAGCGGCATCTCGACGGAGTTCTGGAACTCCTGCGACGCCATCGCCGGCCCCGGGCACTGGGTGCTGTGGGGCACCCCCAATTGCGGCAAGGGGCAGCCCGAGCAAGTGATGGGGACGGGCCACGGGTCCAGTCCGGCGCGCTTCCGCCGCATCAAGATCGGGAGCGCCTACGGGAGGTGAGGAGCATGCCGGAATCAGAGTTGCTGACCCGCGCCGAGTGCCGGCGCGTCTTCGAGGCGGCCCAGCGCGCCGCGCGGACGCTGGGAGTGCGCGACGTGGAGGTGACGCTGGGCGCCACCGCTTCGGCGCTGACGCGCTTCGCCAACAACGCCATCCACCAGAACGTGGCCGAGCAGCGAGGGTATCTCTCCGTGCGGGTGCTGGCCGATCACCGCACCGCGCGCGCCAGCCTCAACCGTCTCGACGACGCGGCGGTGGCGGGGGTGGTCGAGCAGGCGGCGGCGCTGGCGCGGGCGCAGGCGCCCGACCCGGAATGGCTGCCTCTGGCTGAGCCGGCGCAGGTGGCGGAGGCGGATCGCTGGTCACCCGCCACCGCCGCCAGCACCCCGGCCCAGCGCGCCGCCGGCGTGGCCGAAGCCCTTGGCGTGGTGGAGTCCGCCGGGCAGACCGCCGCGGGCATCTACTCGGCCGCCCACGGGGCCGAGGCCATTCTGAACTCCCGCGGCGTCTTCGCCTATTACGCCGACACACTGGCCCACTTCTCGATCACCGCGATGGATGCGGACAGCTCGGGCTGGGCCAAGGCCGGCGCTCCGGATGTTGCGCGCATCTCGCCGGTCGAGCTGGCGCGCCGCGCCTCCGCCAAGGCCGCGCTCTCTCGCCGCCCGCGAGAGCTGCCTCCGGGGCGCTACACCGTGATCCTGGAGCACGCCGCGGTGCAGGACCTGGTCGGGCAGATGTTCTGGGATTTCTCGGGCACCGCCATGCGGGACCAGCGCAGCTTCCTCACCGGACGGCTGGGGGAGAAGCTGTTCGGGGAGAACATCAGCATCGCCGACGACGTCTATCACCCGCTCCAGAGCGGCGCGCCGTTCGACAGCGAGGGCATCCCGCGGCGGCGGCTGGCGCTGGTCGAGCGCGGCGTGCCCCGCGAAGTGGCCTACTCACGCGCCGCCGCCCAGCGCGAAGGCCGCGCCCCCACCGGGCACGGCTTCCCCATCCCCAACGAGTACGGCGAAGCGCCTCTGAACATCGTCATGGAGGGCGCTTCCACTTCGCTCGAGGAGATGATCGCCACGACCCCGCGCGGCATTCTGGTGACGCGCCTGTGGTACATCCGCGAGGTGGATCCTTACGAGAAGATCATGACCGGGATGACGCGCGACGGCACCTTCCTCATCGAGGACGGAGAACTGGTCTGCGGCGTGAAGAACCTGCGCTTCAATCAGAGCTTGCTGGAGATGCTCTCCAGCGTCGATCAGCTCTCCCCGGCGGCGCGGGCCGCGGGCGAGGAGAGCTTCGACATGGTGGCCCCGGCGCTGAAGGTGCGCGAGTTCAACTTCACCGAAGTAACGCGCTTCTAGGCGCGCGGCCGTGGCGCGCGGATTCCAGCGGGTTGCGGTGACCGTCATGGCCGGGATCCAGCGCCGGCAGGCCGGGATTCAGCGGACCCAGGCGGAAGGTTTGGCCGCTCACGAGGAGCGTATGCGCCGGGTCGAGACCAACCTGGCCGGAATCAGCGGCAAGCTGAATGGCCTCATTCGGCACATCCCCAGCTCGCCCCGCCAGGAACCTCCAGGCCCGCCGGTGCAGCCTGGCCAAGACGCCTCCCCCTGTAACATCTCCGCTCGGTTTGCCGTCTTCACAGGGACGTGATATGCTCACGCTGGAGGTTAGGAGTATGTCCATACGGATGTTACTGAAGGTCCTGTGCCTGGCGGCCATCGCCCTGACGGTGGCCTGGTCCGGCGATGTCAGCGGCAAGTGGAAGGCCGAGATGCAAACCCCGGACGGTCAGACCCGGACCAGCATCTTCACTTTCCAGGTTAGCGGTGACACGCTGACCGGCACCGTGGCCGGGGCCCGAGGCGAAACCCCGATTTCCGAGGGCAAGATCAGCGGCGACAACATCTCCTTTGTAGTGGTCCGCAAGTTTCAGGACAACGAATTCAAGATGAACTACAAGGGCAAGGTCGCCGGCGACGAGATCAAGATGACCGTGACCGCCAACTTCGGCGGGGAGGAACGCACCTTCGAGATGACCGCCAAGCGCGAGAAGTAGCTCTCCGAGCCGCGAGATTCAGGCTTTCAGCGTCGCTTCCACCAGGGGCGCCGCCGGGTCCGCCAGGGCCCGCATCTCCTCGAGCATGCGGCGCTTGAGCTGCGCCACGAGGTCGCGATTGCCCTTGTCCAGCGCCAGGTTCATCATCTCCCGCGGGTCGGTCTTAAGGTCGTAGAGTTCCTCGATGTCGGGCGGGTTCAGGTTGAGAATCAGCTTGTAACGCTCCGTGCGCAGGGCCTTGACGGTGGGCTTCTCCGGCGTCGCCTCGGCGCCGAACATCTCATAGAGAAAGGCGTCCCGTCTCCGGTAGGCGCCCGGCTGGCCCCCGACCAGCGGCCGCCATGAGCGCCCCTGCATCGGCTGGGGCTGCTTCACCCCGCAGAAATCCAGGATGGTGGGCGCCAGATCCACGTTCGAGACGAAGGCGTCCACTCGCTGGCCCGGACGGATCGTCCGGGGGCAGCGCGCCAGCATGGGCACGCGCAGCGACTCTTCATACGCCTCCATCTTCCCGTGCAGCCCGTGCTCGCCGTGGAAGAAGCCGTTGTCGCCCGCGAACACGATGATGGTGTCGTCGGCCACCTTCATTTCCTCGAGCGCCGCCAGCAGGCGGCCCACACTCACCTCGACGCCCATCAGGCAGCGGTACTGGTTGCGCTCGCGCTCGCCCCACTGCTTCGGGGTCATGGCCTCGGCCTGGGCTGCCGGGCGGCGGGCCTGCCGGGCCGCCTTCTTGGTTGGTCGCGTGACGGTGGCGCGTCCCTTGCCCCGCACCCGCTGGGGCTTGCCCGGATCGTCGATGAAGTACGAAGCGGGCGGCTTGAACTCCACGTCCGCAAAGGCGTTCTCGTAGCCCGGCGCCGGCGTGAACGGCCCATGGCAGGCTTTGTAACCCATCCAGCAGGCGAAGGGCTGCCCCGGCTGGTTCGAGCGGATGAACTGAATGGCCTGCTCGGTGATGAGCTCCGTGTCGTAGCCCTTCAGGTCCACCCACTGCCCGTTGATGTTCTTGCGCGGATCCACGTACTGGCCCTGGCCGATCTGCGCGGCCCAGTAGTCGTAACCAGGCTGTAGGCGGTCGTCGCCATCCATGTGCCACTTGCCTATGTGGGCGGTGCGGTAGCCGGCCCCATGCAGGGCCGTCATCACCGTGGGCAGCCGCTGATTCCAACGGATCTGGTTGTTGTAGATGCCGTTCGCGTGCGGGTACAGCCCGGTCAGGTTGCAGGCCCGGCTGGGCGCGCACAGCGACATGGTCACGAAGGTGTTGGTGAACAGCACGCCCTCGCGCCCCAGCCGGTCGATGTTCGGCGTCTTCATGAACGGGTTGCCGGTGAGGCCGAGGGTGGCGTAGCTCTGATCGTCAGTGAGCAGGAACAGGAAGTTGGGGCCTCGCGCGGCGGCCGCGCGCGAAGTGCGGATGAAGGGTCCGAAAGCCGCGCCCAGCGTCAGCAGGCGGCGGCGGGTGATGGGGTTCGCCATTCCCCGATTCTACCCGCCGGCGAGCTTCGCTTCCACCTCCCGCCACACCTTGGCCACGCTCTCCTCGACGGTCTCCAGGTCGGTCCGGCACTCCACCTCGGGCGCCAGCGGCGGCTGGTAGGGGTCATCGATGCCGGTGAACCCCTTGATCTCGCCGGCGCGCGCTCTCTGGTAGAGGCCCTTCTGGTCACGCTGCTCGCAGACCTCCAGCGGGGCATTCACGTAGATTTCGAGGAACGCTCCGATCTTGCGCCGCACCTCGTCCCGGATCTCGCGGTAGGGCGAGATGGCCGACACCAGCGCCACTACGCCGTGGCGCGTGAGCAATTCGGCCACGAACCCGATGCGCCGGATGTTTTCGTCGCGGTCGGCTTTGCTGTAGCCGAGCCCCTTGGACAGGTGCTGCCGCACCACGTCGCCGTCCAGCGGCTCGACCCGGTAGCCCCGGGCCATCAGTAGCTTCTCGAGTGCCTGGCTGAGAGTGGTCTTGCCCGCCCCGCTCAGCCCCGTGAACCAGACGGTTAGACCTTGGGTGTTTCGGATGGTCAACGCTCCAGTCTACTTCGAAAACAGCAGGCGCCACCGCGCCCCTGGTAGGATACACTCGGAGAGGAGCCTCGAACGTGTTGCCCGATAGTGCCCTCCCCCGCCGCCGCTTCATGAAGGCGCTGGTCGCCGCGCCTGCTCTGATGCCCGCCTCCGCGCTCGGCCGCGGCGGCGGCCCCCCTCCCAGCGACCGCATCGTCATGGGGGCCATCGGCGTCGGCGGCATGGGCGGCGGGCACGTGCGCGCTTTCCTCCAGCAGCCCGACGTGCGCCTGGTGGCGGTGTGCGACGTCCGCGAAAGCGCGCGCCTGAAGAACAAGGCTGTGGTGGATGCCCACTACGGCGACCAGGCATGCGCCGCCTGCACCGATTTCCGCGAGCTGCTGGCGCGTGACGACATCGACGCCGTCATGATCGCCACGCCCGATCACTGGCACGTGCTGGTGGGCCTGGAGGCCGCGCGCCGCGGCAAGCACATGTACTTCGAGAAGCCCGTGGGCATGAGCGTGGCCGAAGCCAAGGCCCTGCGCCAGGCGGTGCGCCGCTCCGGCGTGGTCTTCCAGTTCGGCACGCAGCAGCGCTCCGACGAGGGTTTCCGCTTCGCCTGCGAGCTGGCGCGCAATGGCCGGCTGGGCCAGCTCCAAACCATCATGCTGGGCGCGGCGTCCTACACACAGGTCCCCAACCAGCCCATCCAGCCCGTGCCGCCCGGCCTCGACTACGACATGTGGCTCGGCCCCGCTCCCTGGGTTCCCTACACGGAGCTGCGCTGCACCCGCCAATTCACCCTGCTGTATGACTACTCGCTCGGCTGCATCGGCGGCGCCTGGGGCGTGCACGACGCCGACATCGCACAGTGGGCCGTGGACGCGGACGACACCGGCCCGGTCGAGGTCGAGGGCTGGGGCGAGTTCCCCGCCGACGGTTTCTACGACACCGCGCCGGTCTGGGAGGTCGAGCACCGCTACGCCAACGGCGTCAAGCTGCTGTTCATGGACCGCGCCACCGCGCTGCGCCGCGCCCCGCAGTTCCGCCTGATAAGCATGGGCGTGCTGCTGGCCGGTAGTTCGGGCTGGGTGGCGGTGAGCCGCCAGGGTGTCCATACGCACCCCGAATCGCTGGCGCGCACGGTCATCGGCCCCAGTGAAGTCCAGTTGCCACGCAGCCTGAATCACCGCCGCAACTTTTTGGATGCCGTGCGTACCGGCGCGCGTCCCATCTCCCACATCGAAGCCGCCGTGCGCTCCGATACCGTCTGCCACCAGGCCGATATCGCCATGCGCCTGCGCCGCAAACTGCGCTGGGACCCCGTCAAGGAAGTCTTCGTGGACGACGCGCAGGCCAATCGCCTGCTCAGCCGTCCCATG
>VFZS01000127.1 GCA_016871095.1 Acidobacteriota bacterium | reverse complement strand
CGGAGCTGCTTCAGGCGGCCCGCCAGGTGGTGGCGCGGACGCTGGAGGTCTCGACCGCCGAGGAGCGCTCCGACTGGGGCGTCATCAAGGAGAAGATCCGCGCCGACCTCAAGCGCTTCCTCAAGAAACACTCCTCCCGCCACCCGCTCATCGTGCCGGTCATTCTGGAAATCTGACGCAGGCCCTGCGCCGGATTCAGCGCCGAGGCGCTGAGAACACGGAGAGGGGCGGTCCGAAGTGGGTTGTTGTTGTTCCGAAATCAGTTACTGCCGACTGAGCTGGGGCTGGGGTTTCTGCCTGCTGTTGCAGCGATATGCGCGGGTGACTTGAACCAGCATGGGGCCGGCGGAGATGCCGAGCCGGCCCAAGCAGCGGATGTGGTGGCGCATCATGCGAAGACGCCGCGCCGAGGCGCACGGCACGGACGGCCATGGGGAGCAGGGCTGCCCGGTGGATAGGTCCCGGTAAACCGGTTGCAACTGGGCATGCACGGTAGCCATGACGGCCTTCTTGGCGCCGCCCACCGCCAGTTTCCAGAACTTCTCACGCAAGGGCTCTCCCTTGCTGTGGGCCACCGCCCAGGCGCACTGGGTTAAGGTGCTGCGCAGCCAGCGGTTGCCTCGGGTGGCGTGCCCGCGAGGAGCGGGCGAAATCCCCTGTCGGCAAGGTCGTCAGACAACTTGTGAAGCGCCCACGCCGCAGAAGAAGCACCGACATCCTTAATGGTTCAAAGACAGCGCGCGGCTTTCGAGAGGCGATCGACCGGAAGGGCAGTGGCGATGATATCGAAGTCGAGGGGATGAAGGCTTGGCGCGTCGGAAACGAGAATGAGCCGCTGTACTTCCAGCACGTTCGGACCAGCGCTTATCAGCTTAGCGGCGCGGCTGGCTATCCGCTGGGAGTGGAGGGCTACGAGCACGCCGAGTGGATCCTGGCCGATTACGGCGACTTCATCGTGCCTATCTTCTAGCCCGGGGCGCGCTCCTTCCACGATCTGGAGCGGCTGTGGCGCCACGCCCCGCCGGCCGAGACCGCCCCTTCTGACTCCTGACTCCCGGCTGCGGCCTTCCCTTACACGTACTGCCACTCCCGCAGCCACTCGTAGCCCGGCCGCAGGCTGGCCCACATGCGGCGGCCGGCGCGCTCCAGCTCGGCGCGCTCTTTCACGTCCAGCTCGCGGCGCTCCTTCACCGCCTGCGCCGCGTTGTTCACCTGGTGCAGGCTCACCATCCCAGGAATCGGCGCGGTGATGGCGGGGTTGCCCAGGATGTAGCGCAGCGCCAGCCGCGCGCGGCGGTCGTCGTCTTCGGCGTGCGGATTGCCCGGGGAGCTGTCGCCCAGGAACAGCGAGTTGTCGGCGAAGGGCTTGATGCCGAACACGCCCGCGTCCTGCTGCTTGATGGCGTCGAAGACGCTCTCGTCGGGCAGCTCCTTGGTCGCCGCGGTGTAGGGGAACAGCACCACCTCCATCTGCTTGGGGTACTGCTCGATCATGGTCTTCAGCCACTGCCGGTTGTGGGTGGAGACGCCGGTGAAGCGCGACTTGCCCTGCTGGCGCGCCTTCTCCAGCGCGTCCATGGCCCCTTCCTCGATGCGCTGTAGCTCGCCCAGGTCGCGGATCATCTCCATGGGCAGCGAGATGCGCCACACATCCACGTAGTCCAGGCCCGCCTCGCGCAGGCCCTGGTCCAGACCCTCCATCAGCGCCCGCCCGGTGCGGAAGGCCTCGAAGCGCGACTCGCGCTCGTGCCACGAGAAACCGAAGTACATCTTGTCGCGCCGTCCCTTGAGCACCTTGGCGTAGGCCAGGATCTCCGGGCCCGCGCAGGCGTCCACGTAGTTGATGCCCAGCTCGATGCACCGGCTCACCACGTCGTGCCGGTTCTTCAGGAACTCCGGATGGTTGACGTTCTGGTAGTCCTGCTTGGAGTAGCCCTCTCCCTTGAAAGGAATCGGCAACATCTTCGCCACCCGCTTCCAGTGCCCGCCCAGGCACACGGCGGACACCATCAGCCCGGTCTTGCCCAGCCGTCGGTACTCCATGTTCTCGTTGAAGTTCAGGATGCTGCGCCGCTCTGGCGCCGGCGCCTTCCTGGTCTGAGCTTCCAGCGGATGCAGGCCCGCCGCCAGCGCCACCGCGCTTCCCACGAACTCGCGCCGCCTCATCGTTCTGTTGGCCATGCTGCCTCCCTACTCAAGATAGTACTCGCCTCCGGCCACGATTTCCGCCGGACCCGTCAGATACACCTCATCGTCCCAGCGCAGCTCCAGCGGCCCCGCCGGAGTCAGCACCTTGACGGGGCTCTCCACCAGCCCCAGCAACGCCGCCGCCGCCATCGCCCCCGTGGAACCGGTGCCCGAGCTCATGGTCTCGCCCACGCCGCGCTCGAAAAACCGCGCCTCGATGGTGTGCCGGTCCACCACCCGCACCAGCGACACGTTGGTGCGCCGGGGGAAGTGCGGATGCCCCTCAATCTCCGCGGCCAGCGCCTGCCAGCCCGGCGGGAATTCCTCGACAAGCAGGGCGCACTGCGGGTTGCCCACATCCAGAATGGTGACTTCCCGCGCGCCTCCGCTCAGCTCCAGCCTCGCCCGCAACTGGCCCTCGGCGCACCCCGGCCGTCCCATGTTCATCTCGAAGAGGAACTTCAGCTCCTGATGCTCGATCAGCCGCAGGTGCTTCACTCCCGCGCCGGTCTGTAGGCGCACTTCCTCCTTCGCCAGCCCCGAGTCGATCAGGAACGCCGCCGCGCAGCGCGTTCCGTTGCCTGAGATCTCGGCCTCGCTCCCGTCGGCGTTGAACAGCCGGATGGAGGCGTCGCAGCCCGGCGCCCCGGCGCTGGCCTGCTTCACCAGCAGCCAGCCGTCCGCGCCCACCCCCGTGTGCCGGTCGCAGATGGCCCGCGCCACCGCCTCCAGGTCCTCGCGCGGCGCCTGATGCGCCCAGGTCAGCAGGAAATCGTTCTTGGCGCCATGCGCCTTGGTAAACGGTATCTTCACGGTGCCCGCCTGTACAGCTCGATGACCGGCGCGCCTTTCAGCTCGATGCTCTTCACCCGCTCGTACTTCGGCCCGTTGCGGCTGCTCCGCAGCACCGCCGTGGCCACCCTGTCGCCGGAGATCGCCAACACCCACCTCTCCCGCAGGAACAGGTCCGGCCGCGCCACGGTCGCCTCCCACGCCAGACGGTTGTCTTCGTGCAGCGCCACTCTCAGCGGAACGCCCGCCGCCCGCAGCACGCCGGTCAGGTCGCCGAAGCTCATAAAGATACCATCTCCGGGCGCCCACTGGCTGCGCAGGAACCCGGCCGCCTCGCGAGTCCAGGCCCGCCGCTGCTCGGAGTTCACCTGGGCTTCCTTCCAGCAGATCCACGATTCCGCGCGCGGATAGGCCAGCCACGGCGCCACGCCCGCGCCCACCACGGCCACCACCGCCAGCGCCCGCACCCGCTGCGGCGCCAGCGCCACCCAGGCGGCCGCGGCCAGCCCCACCAGCGGCAGCGCCGCCAGCCCGTAGCGCGTGTTGTAGAAGCTGTGCGGCCAAAGCTCCGGCACGAAGATCGGCGTACTCCCCGAGTGTATGCTCCACACATAGAACGCGGGCGGCAGCGCCAGCAGTGCCAGCGGCCACCACGCTCTCCGGAACAGCGCCGCCGCCAGGCCCGCCAGTCCCATCCAGTAGAGCGGCGCGCCCGCGCACAGCCGCGCCGCCGTGCGGTACTGCGCCACGGCCTTGAGCCAGTCCCCGTCTCCGGGGTAGTGCGCCATGCCCTGCTCCAGCGCCCGCCGGTAAATGGCCATCGCTGAATACGGCCCGTTGTAGAACTCCAGCGCGTTGCCGTAGTACCACCAGTTGTGCGCCAGCCAGTACAGCGGCCCCAGCGACGCCACCGCCCCGAACACCGCCGCGCACCACCAGCGCCGCCGCTTCGCCACGAGCAGAAAATACGCCGTCACGAACGGGATCAGAAACCAGCCTTCGTAGCGGGTCAGCGTTCCCGCCAGCGTGGCCAGGCCCGCGCCGATCACCGCGCCCATCCCCTGCGTCTCGCGGAACCGCACCGTGAAGTACAACAACGCCGCCAGCGCCGCCAGCATCACCGGCTCGGTCATGGGCGTCGCCTGCAAGTAGAGCAAGTTGGGGTTCAGCGCCACCAGGCCGGCCGCCGTCACCGCCGCGGCCCGGCTGGCGTAAGCCCGCCGCGCCGCCGCGTACACCAACATCCCGGCAAGAACGAAGCAGGCCGCCGCGGGGATCACGCCTGCCAGCCCGTTTCTCCACAGCTCGTCTTCCCGCACCAGCGGCAGCATCAGCGCGTGCGGCAGCGGCAGCCACACCGTGCCTAGCTGCTCATAGCCCGGCGTGCGGGAGTCCGCCACCCGCCGCGCGATGTTCAGATGCGCCTCCGCGTCGTTGTGGTAAGTGGTGTGGCCGCGCTCGAAGTGATACTCCACCGCGGCCCAGCTCAGGCCGGCCAGCAGCAAGCCCGCCAGGAAGGCCTCGACAACCGGCCAGCCCCTGCTAGAACTCGGTGAACGTCTTGAACTCCTGGTAGCGCCCATCGATCTCCGCGCGTGTCAAGGTGCGAAAGCGGTCCACCCCGAACCGCTCGCAGCAGAAGCTGCCCATCACCGAGCCGTAGATCATGGCCCGCCGCAGCTCGCCCGTCTCGGCGCCTGCCCCTTCCAAGTCCAGCCCGCAACCCGCCAGGTAACCGAGGAATCCGCCGGCAAAGGAGTCGCCCGCCCCGGTCGGGTCAAAGACGTCCTCCAGCAGGTAGCCCGGCGCCATGAAGTGACCTCGCGGATGGAACAGGATCGCCCCGTGCTCGCCCCGCTTGACCACCAGCGTTTTCGGCCCCAACTCGAAGATCCTCTGCGCCGCCCGCCGCAGGTTGTGGCAGCCCGCCAGTTGCCGCGCCTCGCTGTCGTTGATCAACAGGAAGTCCCACTCCTTCAGCGTCTCCAACAGCTCTTCGCGGGTGTTGGCGATCCAGTAGTTCATGGTGTCGCCGCCCGCCAGCCGGCAACCCTCCATCTGCGCGCGCACCTGCCGCTGCAACGCGGGTTGGATGTTCCCCAGCATCAGGTGGGACTGGCGCCGGTAGGCGGCCGGCAAGCGCGGCTGAAAGTCCGCGAACACGTTCAGGTCGGTGCGCAGCGTGGTGCGATCGTTCATATCCTCCGAGTAGACGCCCGCCCAGAAGAAGGTCTTCCCGGGCGCCCGCTCCAGCCCTTCCAGGTCCACGCCCCGCCCGGAGAGGAATTCGAAGTCCTCCGCCGCGAAGTCGTCGCCCACCACCGCCACGATGCCCACCTTCGTGAAGAAGCTGGCCGCCACCGCGGCGTAGGTGCACGAACCGCCCAACATCCGCTCCACGCGCCCTTGCGGCGTCTCCACGCCGTCGTAGGCCACCGAGCCCACCACCACCAACGACATCCCTCCAGTGTAACCTCCGCCGCGTGAACTCCGGTATCATAGCAGGCATGCGCCAAACCCTGCTGCTGCTTGCCTGCGCCACCCTGGCCTGGACCCAGGCTCCGACTGAGCGTCCCAAACCCAAGCCCCCCGAAACCGGCTGGGTCTCTCTGTTCAACGGCAAGGACCTGACCGGCTGGGTCAAGGTCGGCAACGAGAAATGGGAGGTCGAGGATGGCGTCATCCACGGCCAGGGCATCACTAAGGAATACGGCTACCTGCGCACCGAGAACAAGTACGTGGATTTCGATCTCTCCCTGCGTTTCAAGTGCGAAGCCGACGGCAACAGCGGTGTCTTCTTCCACGCCGAGTTCAAGCCCGGCACCGCCACCATCACCCAGGGTCTCCAGTTCGAGATAGACCGCGGGCTGAACCGCCATACCGGCGGCGTCTACGGCGACGGCCGCGCCTGGATCGTCTGGCCCGCGCCCGAGCTGGAGATGGTCATACGTCCCTACGACTGGAACGATTTCCTGCTCAGCGTGCGCGGCAACCGCTACATCTCGCGCCTCAACGGCGTGCTGATGGTGGATTTCACCGACCCCACGCCCCGCTCCTTCGACGGCTACATCGCCCTTCAGCTCCACTCCGGCGGCGAGGGCAATATGAAGTTCAAAGACATCTACCTGCGCGACCTCACCCGCCGCTGAGTGCCGTGAAACAGGACCGCGCATGGTGCGGTGTCACATGGGCAAGGCATGACAATACTGGAAGCCCTCCAGCGATTCGCCGAGAGCGTGAAGGCCAAGTTGTCGTCGCTGACGTCGGGCGAGCCAGAGGACCAGTTGCGCGGCCCGTTCGAGCGGTTCATGGAGGATGCCGCCGGCGCCCTTGGCTGGAACGTGGTCTGCACCGGCGAAACCAGGCTCCCAGGCCGTCTCGGCAAACCTGATTACGCCGTGCATCTCAACAAACTGCTCTCCGGCTACGCCGAGCTGAAAGCTCCAGGCGCCGGCGCCGACTCCAGGCGGTTCACGGGACACAACCGCGAGCAGTGGAAGCGGTTCCAGGCGCTTCCCAACCTGCTGTACTGCGACGGCAACGAATGGGCGCTCTACCGCGACGGCGAACTCGAGGGTAGCTTGATCCGGCTCTCCGGCGACGTAGCCGCGGAAGGCAAGCGGGCCATAGGCCCCGAAGATGCCCACGCCCTCGAGCGCCTCTTGCGCGAGTTCCTCTCCTGGCAGCCGATCATTCCTGCCGGCAGTAAGGGGAAGATCGACCTCAAGGGCTTCGCCGGCCTGTTGGCGCCACTCTGCCGCATGTTGCGCGAGGACGTCACCGAGGCACTCAGAGACTCGGACTCCCCGCTTGTGAAGCTCGCCGAAGAATGGCGGCAACTGCTGTTTCCCGACGCTCAGGACGAGCAGTTCGCCGACGGCTACGCTCAGACCGTAGCCTTCGCACTGCTGCTCGGCCGCAGCGAAGGCGCTGATCCGCTCACGCTCGAGAGCGCGGAAAAGGCCCTCGCCGCGCAGCACAGCCTGCTTTCCCGTGCGCTCCAGGTGCTCACCGATCCCGGCGCGCAAGCTGACATCTCCGCCTCGCTCAACCTGCTTCTGCGGATTATCGCCGCGGCGCCGACCGCAACGCTCACCGGCCCCGAGGACCCCTGGCTCTACTTCTATGAAGACTTCCTTGCCGCGTACGATCCCAGGCTGCGCAAGGACGCCGGGGCCTACTACACGCCCCTCCAGGTTGTCCGCGCCCAGGTCCGCCTGATCGACGATCTGCTGGTGAACCGCCTGGGCAAACCCCTCGGTTTCGCGGATCCCGGCGTCGTCACGCTCGATCCCGCCATCGGCACGGGGACCTACCTGCTCGGCGTGATCGAACATGCTCTCCGCAAGGTGGAGGCTGAACAGGGGGCCGGGGCCGTGCCCGGTCAGGCATCCACGCTCGCCTCGAACCTGCATGGCTTCGAGATCATGGTCGGCCCCTACGCCGTGTCTGAGCTGCGCGTCAGCCGTGCCTTGCGGGACCGGGGCGCGAGACTGCCGAAGGATGGCCCCCACGTCTACCTTACCGACACGCTCGAAAGCCCCGACGCGCAGCCTGTGCAGTATCCGCTGTTCTTCAAGCCCATCGCGGAGCAGCGCGCCAGGGCCCTGGACGTGAAGTGCAACGTTCCCGTCATTGTCTGCCTGGGCAATCCGCCCTACGACCGCCACGAAGCCGCTGCTGCGGACAACCAGGCGCGCACCGGCGGCTGGGTTCGCTGGGGCGATCATGGCAACGGGAATGGCGCCATCTTGAGAGATTTCCTCGCGCCCGCCGTCGCCGCCGGGCACGGCGTCCACATCAAGAACCTGTACAACCTTTACGTCTACTTCTGGCGGTGGGCGCTATGGAAGGTCTTCGAGCATGAGACTGCGCGCGGGCCGGGTGTAGTCAGCTTCATCAGCGCCTCCAGCTACCTTGACGGCGATGCGTTCTGCGGTATGCGTGAGCACATGCGCCGCCTCTGCGACGAAATCTGGATTCTCGACCTTGGCGGCGAAGGGCGCGGCACGCGCAAGAGCGACAACGTCTTCGCCATCCAGACCCCAGTAGCCATCGCCGTTGCGGTCCGCCGAGGTAAGCCGAAGAAGGATCGTCCCGCCGCGTTGCATTACGCCCGGATCGAAGGTACGCGCGAGGCTAAACTCGCGGCGCTTAACGCCGTCGCAGATTTCGCCTGCGTAAAGTGGACGCGCTGCCCTGACGGTTGGCAGGCTCCCTTCCGCCCAGCCGGAAAGGGCCGCTACTTTGACTGGCCCCTTCTCACCGACCTCATGCCCTGGCAGCACTCGGGGGTTCAGTTCAAGCGAACCTGGCCCATTGCTCCAGATTCACAGACGCTTGAGAAACGATGGCGAGGTCTGCTTCGGGCCGATGACAGGTCAAAGGCGTTCCACGGCACGGGTGACCGTGAGGTCGACGGCGCCTACGCGGTCGCCCTGACTGCCGAGGCGGACTCAAAGCCCATTGCCCTGCTGGCAAAGAACGCCCCAATACCTCCCGTTGTCCGCTACGCCTACCGATCATTTGACCGCCAGAGCATCATTGCCGATGGACGCCTCATGTCTCGGCCGCGCCCCGACCTCTGGCGCGCGCACAGCAAACGGCAAGCGTATCTGACAACGCTCCTGAATCACCCGCTAGGGCACGGGCCTGCCGCGACGTGCTGCACGGACGTTCCGGACCTTCATCATTTTCGCGGTTCTTTCGGCTCAAAGGAGGCCGTCCCCCTCTATCGCAACGCCCGGGCAACGGAGCCCAACATTCTCCCCGGCCTGTTCACCCTGCTCGGCAAGACTTACCGGCGCAAGGTCACGCCGGAGGACTTCCTGGCTTACGTCTATGGCCTGATGGCCCAGCCGGCCTTTACGGCGCGCTACGCCAAGGAGCTTGAGACGCGCGAGTTGCGTGTGCCTCTGACTAAGGACGCTGCCCTCTTCGCAAACGTCTATGACGCCGGCGCCCGGCTCCTCTGGCTCCACACTTATGGCGAGCGCTTCGTCCCCAAGGGCAAGCAGCGCAGCCATGTTCCGCGCGGCCAGGCCAGGTGCATCAAGGCCGTTCCCGGCGATCCGGAGGACTACCCCGAGTCCTTCGACTATAACGATGCCACCGGAACGCTTTACGTTGGACAGGGTCAGTTCCGCCCGGTGGACCGTGCAGTATTCGACTTCGAAGTCTCGGGCCTCAAGGTTGTCCAGTCGTGGCTCAGGTACCGCATGAAGAAGGGCGCGGGCAAGAAGTCCTCCCCGCTGGACGACATACGCCCCGAGCGCTGGACGAGCCAGTTCACCACGGAACTCCTTGAACTGCTCTGGGTGCTGGAGGCGACCGTCGAGGGCTATCCCGAACAAGCCCGGCTGCTGGAAGCTGTCACCGCCGGCCCGTGCTTCGCAGCGGGCGAACTTCCCCCAGCCCCTGAAGTAGCCCGCAAGCCTCCAGCCGCCGACCGCACTCTCGAGGGTGGCCTCTTCGCCGACCATTGAATCAAGCTGAGGGCGGGCCAGCCTGCGCGTGACCGTCATTGGTGGCAGCGCGCAGGGTTCCAGCGCGGCCCCGTGCGGGAGATCCGGGCGGCGGGAGACGGTGCTACACTTGAGTCGTGTCCACCCAGGAGTTGCTGGCAGAAGTGCTGCGACTTCCACGGCCGGAACGCGCCCGCCTGGCCGACGAGGTCCTGACGAGTCTCGAGGAGTCCGACGAGAAGGTCACGGCAGCGTGGGCGCGCGAGTTGGAGCGTCGCTCACGCGAAGTCGAGCAGGGCCAAGTGCGGCTCGTGGACTGGGAGACCGCGAGAGCGGACATTCTCAGCGAACTCGAGCGGCGGCGTGCGGGTCGTTCTCCAGCTTGAGGCTCCAGCCCCCTACCGCCCCCGGGCTTGGCGCCGTAGCTCCTGGGCCAGGCTCTTGATCTCCGCCAGGTCCCGCTTCATCTCGCTCCAGCCGTACCACAGCGCGTAGTCCGGGTTGGCGTGGAAGGTCCCCTGGAACGCCCGCATGCGGTGCTCCAGGAACATCACGAACAGCTTCTGCTCGATGGTTGTCGGGGCATCGTGGAACGTCAGCAGGTCCGGGTGGGCTTCGGCATAGTTGTCCGCCTTGACCAGGACGCCCTCGCGGTACAGCGCGGCCACCGTCTCGATGGCCTCTCCCATCAGCCGGTCGGCCTCCTGAATCATGCGGTCGCCCTTGGCCAGCTCGGCCCGGGCGAAGTTCCTCGAGTGGCACTGGCGGCAGGTGCGGACCATCTTGTCGCGCTCCGCCTGCCACTCCTCCTGGGTCAGGCGCGCCACCTTGGCCTGCTTAACCACTTCCAGCCGCCCGGTCGGCTTGCCGTCCAGATCCAGCACTCCCAGGCCCTTCAGGATGCTCACGCGGTCCGCCGCCCACTGCTTGTCCTCCGGCATGGGCAGCCGCACCGCCAGGAATCCCCAGGCCGTCATCACCGCGTGGTTCTTGTCCTGCATGTGGCAGGTCTGGCAGGTCGGCGCGGCCGCCGTCTCCGGAAGCGTCCCGGTCTGTTTCAGCAGCGCCCGCACCCCGTGCTT